>NZ_LMCO01000041.1:0-32553 GCF_001424825.1 Ensifer sp. Root31
CGGCGCGCCAACCAGGTGCGTCACGATCACGGGAGCATTGGGATAATCATACTGCTCGACGACAGCCATCGCGTCGGCCGGGTCCGTAACCGGAATGTTCGAAAACCGGATCGTTCGACTGGTCACGGAAGCGCCAAGGGCGCTGCGCATCTCGCCTTGCTGTAGGTAGCGGTTCGGCAAGTAGGTGATGCCGTTATAGGGAAAAGGTCTCCCGCCGCGATGGTAGCCAACTGGATCTCGGCCGGGCAAATCGAAGCGGATCAGATCGATGCGGGAAATATCGCCACTTTCGAGCGCGGCGATGACGGCGGGGTCAAGCATTGGGGAACACCTCAGTCGCGGAAAAGGTCGGCGTTCTCGCACCCATCGCCTTCGAGCTGGACCATGTGCCGGCGTCGACCTGCATAATGCAGCCCGGTTTTTCGAAGTGGACGGTGCACGGAAGCGCGAAGTTTTGGGTGTCGAGATGGAAACGGATCGACAGCGTCACCACGCCGGCGCCATTCGCCACGGCCGGCGAGCGGATGCGATGTAGCGAGCGGACGTAGGTTGATTTGCGGATCTCGACATAATCGCCGATCGACAGCGCAAAACCGGCCGGAAGTCCGGAAACGACGATCGTCGAAGGGTTGGCAACGCTCTGCAGGACAGCGTCCCCCACGAACGCACCGCCGCCGGCCTTCACGCCGGAGAGCGGCTTTCCCGTGTCGTGAAGCATCGGCCGAGGCCGGGCAATATCGTAACCGATGAAAAACGACGCCGAGGACTGGACATCCATGATCCAGCCATCGACCACACCGAGCTGCAGCCGCTTGAGGAAGCTGAACTTGTAATTCGCCCGCCAGAAGGGCGTTCCGAAGGTCTGTCCCTCGGTTCGTCGCCCTTCCATCTGGTCGATGTTGCGCGGCTGGACAGGATCGAATTCGCAGTCGTCGAAAAACAGCGCAGGCAGTTCGTAGAGGGTCGCCACGCGATATCACTCCGATGTTTGGGAGGGTTCGGCTTAGCCGTAAGCGGCTTCGCCGTTGTCATAGGCTTCCCGGTTGTTCCGATTGCCCTGCTGGTAGATTTCGATCGACTGACCTTCCGCCTCACGGAGAATGGTCGCGATGATCTCGCGCGAAAGCTCCAGCCGGATGATGGAAGGACCGCCACCCATGTTCTGGTTCGCCGGCGAGAACGCCCGCTCGACAGCGGCACTAACGCCGAGGCGACCCGTTGCGTCCCTCCGTAGCGGCATGATCGCTTCCGGCCCCGCCTCGCCCATCAGGCCTGCGCCCTTGGCGAACGGGAACAGAGTCGGACGATCGACGATCTGATTGGTGAACGCGGCGCCCTTGGCAAACGCCGTGACGCCGGCCATGCCGTAAACGTCGCCCTTGGCGTTGACGGTCCGCATTCCACCCCAAGGATCAGCAGTATCACCGCCGCCACCGAAGAGACCACCGAACCAGCCGAGTATGCCGCCGGCCGAGCCGCCAGAGCCTGCGTTCTTCACGTCGAAGATTGCATCCATGACGTCGTCGAGCAGCTTGTCGACGATCCTGTCGAGAGCGTTCAGCGCCGCATTTGCGAACGCCTCCCAGACCGTGGCGCCCTGCTCGATCGCTCCGGTGAAATCGTCGATGAAGCCGCGAGCAGTGTCGCGCGCAAACTCCATGTTCTCTTCGAACTTGCGGCGCGCCTCTTCCGCCTTTTCCGCCGCCGCTTCCGCATGGGCATAAGCGTTCGCAACACCAAGGATGCGTTCGCGCTCGGCGGCCAGCGCCGGCGTGAGGCTTTCCGACGAAGCGTTGATCAGATCCTGTGCGTTTGCAAAAGCCTTGCCGATCGCCAGCCCGTCGCGCTGCGCAGCCGTAAGAATATCCTGCACTGCCGCCTGGCGCTCGATCGCGAACGTCGAAAGACCAACGACCTTTGTATCCTGCTCGGTCGCCTCGGTGCGTTCCTTGATCCGGCGGATGGTCCGCTCATAATCGGACTCACGATCGCCCGCGGATTTGCCGCCCTTCTTTTTCTCGTCTTCGAGCGCGTTCTTGATCGATTGATCGCGGACATCCTTGAAGAACCCGCCCATCGGGTCGCTGGCATCGATCCTAGCGAGCGCGCCGACTGTATCGAGACTGCGCTGCGCCATCCGGGATTTGGCGGACGAACCTCCGAAATTGAACGGCTCTATTTCGTACTTTTCGAGAGGCTTTGCTTTGCCGTCAGTGGTCCAACCAAGCTTGTCCGTGACCCAACCAACGCCAAGCATCTCGGTGACGCTGTTGGCGTATTCCATGATCTTGTTGAAGCCGGCGATGGCCTTGTTGACCATCCACTCGATGCCTTCCAGAAACCCATTCGCCGCGGCTTCGCCAGCGGCAACGAATGCGTCGGGGATCTGTGCTATGCCGAACTTGATCAGCTCGACTTGGACCATAAATCCTTTGACGACGGCGTTGCCAACCCATTTTACGCCGGCGACGACATCGTCCCACACTTCACCGAACGTACCGCTGATGGATGCAATCGCCGGCTCTAGAAAGTCATAGATGTATCGACCGAGTACCTGCAAAGTCGCGAGGGCGACGTCGCCGAAACTGACACTGACGTCCGTGGTCTGGTTGATCTCGTAGGTGAGCGCCGCAAAAGCACTACCCACCGTCAGCGCCGCAGCAGTCAGCAGCGGAAACTTCGTTAGCACCCCCGTGATCATCTTTCCGGTTTCACGGAAAGCGCGACCGACGCCACCTTCATCCGGGCCATAGATCTGCGCGATCTGCGGTCCTTGCTGCAACGCGACCTGCGTCAACGGCATGCCGAGCGCCAGCGATTGAAAGACATCGTTCAGCTGAAAAACGAGCTGCCGCTGCTGGTGACCATTGTCGTTTGCGGCTTGGCCGTGCCGGCGGTGAGCGGCGGATGCCGCATCGAGAGCCGCTTCCTCTTGTGCCAGTTTGGTGTTCAGTGCGGTGACCGAACTAGCAAGCTGGTGCTGGCCGGCAGCTGCAAGATCCGCGCCATTCGCAACCATGCCATACTTGCGATAGATGCCCAGCAGGATCGCGTCGGCTCGATCGATTGAGACAGCACCCTTGTCGAGAGCGCGACCAAGAGAGGACACCGCCTGCTCGAAGCCTGCAGCGCTCTTATAGCCGTCGATGTACAGTCGCGACAGCCGCGTGAGGGCTCCCCCCGCCTGACCGGATTGTGCGTCGGTGCGGGCAAGCGCCGCACCCACTTCAGCGCTCGAAGCAGTGCCTGCCTTATCAGCGGCAATCTTCTGATTCATACCAGCCACATATTGGCTGGCATTCATCTGCGCATCGACTCTCAACGATCGGAGGGCTACCGTCATAGCAAATACACCTAGGAGAGAACGATGATTGAAGCCGCGCTCGCGATTGCTCTGACGGCCTCAGGTAGCCCGCAATTCGGCCAATTAGCCAAAGCGGAGGAATGCGCCCAACTACTCGAAGACGACGCAATTTTGGCGGCACACAAAAAGAAAGCGGTCGATGCCCTGACGGGGCTCGGCGCATCCGTTGAGGAAGCTCAACAGATTGTCGAGCAGAACCTCATTGACGCGCGGCGGACATCAACCTCAAATCTAACGCCCCAAGATTGCGAGGCGTTGAAATGACCGAGGTTACTTTTTTTCCGTCGTGGCCTGCTCGGCCTTAACCTCAATCCACTCAGCATCGACGGCCTGCAAGAAGTGCATGAACTCGGCGAACTCGTTGCCGCTGATCGCGTGATCAGCGGCATACCGGCTGATGGCTTGATACGAGATCGGACCCTCGCTGCCAAATGCGCCATAGAAGCGATCGAAACGAAGCGCTTCCCACGCCCGAAAATAGAGCCCGTGCCAAGGCTCTACTTCCGCCTCGTCGGGACGATCCGGGATCTCGATGAATTCCGCCTCGTCGGGATTTTCATCCGCAAGGCGCTGGAGCCAGTCGGTTTGGCCTTCGCGCGTCAAACGCCAGCGGAAGGCCGATCGGAGTTTTTTGTGGCTTCCTCAACGAACTCGACGGTGCGCTGCGCCACCTCGCCAGCACACCACTCGATCGCAGCTACGACATCGCGGAATGCAGGATCGGTCAACGTTTCAAGCGCGATCTCCGGCGTGTATTCGACATCAAGGCCGCGCCAGCCGCAAAGAACCTCTTCGCAATAGATCTTGCCCGCCTCGCGAGCCATCACTTCTGCCGGCGGCGCCTTCCGCTTGTACTTGCGCGCCAGGCGCTGCAGCATGAAATCGCGCTTGGTAACGTAGCTCGAAGCATGCAGCGATCGAACGTTGAAGGCCACGCCCGGCCAATCCGGGTAATCAATCCAGTCGCCTTTTGCCTCGCGCTCAAGATCGGCGCGCAGGGATGCTAGTTTCACAGTCATGGTCAGATCCTTTGTCGGAAGGAGACGAGGCGACGCCGACACGTCGCCTCGTCGTGATGCGCATCAGTTTCGTTCCCGTGATCGGCGGGAACCTCGTTAAGCCTGGTAGTATTCGAAGCGGTCGAGGAGGATGTGCGCTTCGGTCAACGGATCTTTCGAAGCGGTCGCCGTTAGCGGCAGCATCGTGTCCTGGTTCTTGCCGCCGGCGGAAACCGAGCCCTCCGTAAGGGTCAGTCGCGGCAGGCCATAGACCAGCGCCTGGTTATCCTTGGCGATCCGAGTGTTGATGTTGGTCGGGACCGAATTGAACAACTTGTCGAGGAGCGCCTTTGATCCGAAATAGGTCTCCATCGAGACGGTAACCGTGGCGCTACCCATGCCGATATCGACCGCGCCAACTTTATCGTCGCTGCGGATAGCGTTCAGCATACGCAGGTTGTTGTTGAGCGTGATGCCGAGTGAGCGGACGAAGTTCGGGCCGCCAACAGGGATCCCATTTTCGGCAATTCTGCCGACATTCACAGCCGCAGCCATGACGCGGTTTTGCGTGGCCTGCTCCGGTGTATCGTCGAGCGAGACATGTGTCGGCTCGCCGGTCAAACCATTCAGCGTCAGCACATAGCGGGCAATCTGCTCGCTTTCGAAGTTCACTTCGAGCTGCCCCACCTGCATGCCACGCTGGATAATGTAGGTCGGGACCGTCTGCCCCATCCAGCCGCGCTCGACCGTCTGCGTAAGCTGCGCGACGCCGTTCTTGATCCGGTCGCCGTAGAACACGCGAAGCGTCTTTCCGGCGCCGGCGTTCACAGCCCACCCCGTGGGCAGGTTATCCAGCGTCAGCTTTTGTGCGGCAATGCCGATAATGCGCGCCCACCCATTCAAAGCCTCGACGGCGAAACGGTAGGCCGCGCCCGTGCCACCGACCTTGACCCACTGCCCGACCGCGAGGCCAAGCGTCGTAAAATCGAGGGCAGTCGATGCGAGGCCATCGGCAACTGCCGTGATATCCCCCGCCGTGCCCTCAAATCCGACCACTTTCATTCTTGCGCTCGCTAGCGGCGCCGCCTCGTCGGTCAGTAGGGCCGCCCCCACTGCGGGAACCGTTGCGGAGCCAGTGGTAACCTTGAAGAGCCCATTATTGCCAGGCTGGCCGAATCCCGACAGCCGCACCAGGTGGCCGACAACGAATGCGGCCCCGGCTGTCACGGTAACAACGCCAGTTGCCGCAACCACACCCGTGATCACACTGTCGGCCGTGCCGTCATTGTCGCGCTGCGGCGTGTTCGTCCAGGTGTTGGCAAAAGCGCTTTCGATGAACAGCGACAACGGAGAACCGTCGACCGGATAGGACTGCTCGCCATTGATGGTGCCCTGGTTGGTCTCGTTGACCTTGACCGGGTCGGACTCCATGCGATCGTCGCGGATCTCTTCGGAGGTCGTGAACACCGGCTGGAACGCCAGAGCCTCGCCGGTAAAGCGATGCGCACGCATGCGCGGATTTGCAGGCGTTTCGCCAAGCGTCTGCTCGCGGGTAACGGTCATCCGCACCCGGTTCGTATCAGAACCAGCCATAGGTTTTCTCCGTGGTGATGAAGCCGCGACCAGCGGCAGAGATTCATTCGTCGCGCAGCCAGTCGATCGTGACTGTCATGCGGAAATAGCTGCCATCCGCCGCGCCGGGCTCACCGGCGCCGATGGAGGCATCGCGAAAGGTGACACCAGCAATCTCCTGCCCGCGAAACAGGTCGGCGATCTGGCGACCGTAAGTGCGCGCGGTGCGCGTGCCGGCGCCGCGCGGTGCCATGACGTGAACATAGAACTGGCCGGCCTCACGCCAGAGATTGGCCGCCTGCGTTTCCGCACCGATGCTTTCCTGAGTGAACAGGTCCCCAAACACCTCGACGAGCAACCAGTGTTCCGGATCTGCCGGCACCTCGAAGCCGTCATTCTCGAAGGCGATCGGCGTCGCCGTCCAATTGGCGACGAGGTAATCATGAACCGCGTCATAGGTTTCGACGGTCGCCATCACTGCACCATGTTCATGACGATTGCGGGATAGGTGATCGGCATGCCGGCCTGGCGATCCTTCCGCCGACCCTGATTGCGTTTCAGGCGATACGGGATAAGCGGATGGAGCCCGCCGGCGAGATCCAGGAATTGCATTTGAAAGCTGAAGCTCTGCGATCCGTATTTTCGCACCAGGTCAGTCTTGGCCTTGTCAAACATTCGCGCCGGCACGCTCATCTGCATCGCCCCCACCTGCACCTTGCGGACATAGGGTTGCGCATTGGTGATGATCACTTCCGCCGAGGGCGGCACATCGTCGAAGTTGGTCACGATCTTGCCGCCCACGATGACGATGAACGATGACGCGTAGCGCCCGCTCTTTCGCGGGCTCCGCTTCACTAGCGCGTCGAGGGCGTAGCGGATGACAACGCGCCACCACGAAAACTCGTAGAGGATCGGACCCGGCGCTTGCACAGTCTCTTCCGAAACGCCGCGCCGACCGTTGACGAAGAGGTCATAAAGGGGCGTAGCCGCGCCCGACTGAATGGCGTCCGCGAGCTGCTGGCGCGCGAACCGAGCCAGATGGGCCGAGATCTGGTCGGGCTCGATATCGGCCGTCGCAAGACTGATCTGCTTGTCAAACGTGTCGAACCGCGCCATCAGCCCTTCACCTGCAACTCGATCCGAACAACAACATCGTTCAGCTTCAGATGATCTGCTGCAACGATCGCCCGAAACCGCCCATCAACCTCGCACCAATCGCCTTTTTGCGGGTATGGCTTCGGCCAGGTCGAAAGGTGGGATGGCGACAGGATCACCTTGCTATCTTCCTGCGAAATACCACTTTGCCTGATGACGTCATCCGCCTTGTAGCCGCGAACGAAACCGAGCATGGCCGCAAGCGCCGTGGTCGCGTCTTTGTCTCCGCGACGGACACGCACCGCCTGCCCGTGCACCGCGATCTGCCGATCGAGCGCGGCAATTGCCTGCGCCGGGCTCATATACGGACAACCCTCAAGCCGCCGACAAGCTGATCGACCGCCTGATTAACGACATTCCCCACCTGCTCCGGTAAGGCAAACTCGAACCGACCCACACCCTCAACCTCTTCCGCCTTTTGGAAAACGGATTGATCGAGAACGCGCAGGAATGTCGTGGCTTTCAGAATAATGGCCTGTCGGACCTGCTCGGGCACGGCACCGGTGTCGGCTACATCGTATCCCGCCCGATAGCGGACAATGAGCGCCTCAAGGCAAAACTTCGGCCAAGATCCGGAGGCAAAAACGACGGAATCACCCTCAGTTTTGTAGGTGTCGGGATCAATCGTCCCCTCACTTCCGTGGGCACGATAGCTGATCGAGAGGACTCCGATTAGAGGCGGGCAAGGCAAGTGGAGCCTGCATCCCCGTAGGTCGCGGGTCACAAGTTCCAGAGTTTGAGGTCCAAAGCACCGCCCCAGGCTTCCAAGCGGACCGTCGAGATCCCCTGTCGCTGCAGCAATAGCGACTAGCGCCATCGGATCTCCAGCGTAGGTGGCACCAAGATCGGCGGGCAGGACTATCGGCGCTGGCGCTTCGATAACACGTATGGTCATCGTCATTCCTTCAAGCATGAAACCGCATGCAGGCTGCCGCCCCTCATCAAGGAGGAGCGGCATGTGTTGCAGGTCTGGCGCTATGCGTCGCCAGTCTTCGCCGCGTCATCCTTGCCGTAGACGCTCATATCGAGGCCTTGGCCGGTAAAGTGGGGGTCACTGGGATGCCGCCAACGGGCGTCGTTGAAATCGCCACCATTCTGAATGGCCGACGTGCCAGCGCGCGGGTTGCTGTCGACAGAAGGATGATCAAGCAGAATAGCAGCCTTGATCTCATCCTCGACGATCGCTCCAGAGGCGGAGTCGACCGAGGTCGCGGGGTCGGGGTTTGCGATTGCCATAGTTTCGGGCAGACGGCCTTCCTCGGCTGTCTGCTCCGTGACCTGGTCGGCAATCTGCTCCTGCTTTACGGCGTCCTTCTCTGCGTTGTCCGCCGATTTGGTTTCGGGCTTTTTCATTGCCTTATCTCCATAGCTGTGAACGGTACGGCTTCGAGGCCGTCAGGGGATGGCGCCTTAAGGCGCCATCTTGATTGCCTTGATCACCGTCGGGTCCTGGACGCCGCCGCCAACGCGCTTGGTGGTGTAGAACATCACGTAGGGCTTGTTGGAATAGGGATCACGAAGGACGCGAACGCCGGTACGATCAACGATGAGATAGCCACGACGGAAATCGCCAAAGGCAATCGGCACGCCGCCGGCCGCCATGTTGGGCATCGCCGCCATCTCGGTCAGCGGGTAGCCAGCGAGGATAGAGGGCTGCCCCGCCTGGAAAGACGGCTGCCAGAGGTAGTTATTCTGGCCATCCTTCAGCTTACGCACCTTACCCTGAACACTCCGGTTCATGGTGAAGCGTGCATTCTGCGTGAATTCGCCCGGCAGGCTGTAGATCAGATCCATGATCTCATCGGAGGTGACCGCAGCGGCGGCCGCTGCAGTGACCAGGCTGATCGCGCCCCACGGATGCTTCGCGGCATTTGCAGCGCCGGTAACATAGGTCAGGAAGCCGTCAGGCTTGTTCGTGCCGTTGCCAGCAACAAACGCGACACCTTCTTGGTAAGCGAATTCGGTTTCGACTTCGCCAGCAAGCCAGGCTTCCATGTTGACTTCGGCGTCATCGAGGAGCTGCTGGGTTGCCGCAGGGTTGGCGTAGATTTCGCCCGGAGCGAACGTCAGAGGACTGAACGTCGGCGTGGTCGTCTCGGTGCGCGCAGCGGTTTCGCCGACCCAGCCAGAACCGGTTCCACGGTTGTTGAACAACTTCTTGAAGCCAGCCGTCGAGATCGTCTGCACCTGCGCGATCTGCCGCATCGGCGAGACCTGCACGAGCTTGTCGGTAATCGTCCGATCCCATTCGACCGGCGCGAGATAACCGCCTTCGCCGTCAGCACCCTTGTTCAGAGCGGCTTGCACGTCACCTCGCGAAAAGTGCGCCCGGAACGCGGCGGTATATTCCTGGTCGCGAGGCGCGTTTTCACCGCCGGCGCCGATCGACATCGCGGCAAGCTTCACGTTGGCCTGGTCGACCGCCGCCTGAAGATCGGAAACCGCACTGTTGACGCGGTCGAGCTTCTCGGTAGTCACAACGTCGTCGAATTTCTTCAGCAGCTCCTTTTCCTTGTCGGCGTGGGTCGCCTTGAAGGTTTCGAAGGCCTTGTTGACCGCCTCGATCGCTGCCTTGATGTCACCCGGAGGGCCTTCGGCCCGCACCGCGACGATGCCGCGAGATTTGGGTTTGGAGTGAGGCAGACCAGGGAGATTTGCGGCTCCTACGGCAATCGTCATGCCGTAGAACATGGGACCATGCTCGGTAAGAACGGAAGCGTCCGCACTACCGGCAAGCGCGTATGCGCCGACGATCAGCAGCGCGCCAAGCGCCACTGCAAACGTGGAGAGTTTCATGAGAGTGTCCTTTAGTGTTGGATTGTAGCGGTTAGGCGCTCCAGGGAGGCCTTCAGTTCGTCGGCGTCCGCTACGGCAGGACGCACCCCCGTCGCTACGGCGGACGGGTCTTTGACCTCGCCAATGAGGCTACGGCGCTCATCGCGAGGGATTCCGGATTTTGCTAAGAGAGCCTCGACACGCCGCGTCGCGTTGACGGATTTGCCGGCAGCGGCCCGCGTACTGTCTTCGGAGACTTGATCGGCGGTGAGGAAGGCGTCTGCGAGCCCTTCGGAAACGGCCTGCTCACCGTTGAACCATGTTTCATTGTCCATCCACTCCGCTGCTTTCGACTTCTTGACGCCGGCACGTTCGGAGTAGACCGTGGCCATTGCGTCATCGAAGGGCTCCATTGTTTCGGCCGCCGAATAGAGATCGTGGCGGTTTCCAACGGCGATCACCCACGCATTGTGGACCATGATGAAACCGGCCTTGCCGATCTGGATCTCGTCTCCAGCCATCGCAATGACCGAGGCCGCCGAGGCCGCAAGCCCGAGAATGCGGACAGTGACCTTTTTCGGGTGCGCGCGCAGAGCGTTGTAGATGGCAACACCCTCGAAAAAGTCTCCACCCGGAGAATTGAGATCAACAAAGACCTCCTGGTCTCCGATGGCGCGGAGAGCTGCCGCTACGCGTTTTGACGTGACACCGCCGCCCGACCAATAGTCTTCGCCGATGACATCGAGGATAGAGATCGTATTGTCAGGCGACTGCTGGGCAGCAACGATGCCAGCATTCCAACGCTCGATCGCCTCTGAATCAGTTTCGTAGGCGCAGATGGCCGGAAGACGCTCCGCTTTCAGCTCAGGTAATTTGCGCAGGCTCATCGCCAATGCTCCCTTAGGTTTTCGATTGCGCCAATGGGTTTGCAGCGAGGTCGCGTTCAGGCAGATCGACAGTTTCGCGAACTTCCGCGTAGTCCATCCAGGGCTGATGCCCGCCGGAACCGAGGGCCTTGGCGAAGTACTCGCCCTGATCCTTGATCGAACCGTTCAGGAGCGCCGCGACATTGAACTTCGCCTCATAGATTTCCGCTTCGTCATCATCGAGCAGGCAACGCTCAATCGCCTGCTGCCAAGCCTCGAAGTGAGGATTGAGGGCGAAACGCACGAAGAGCTGCCCTAAGGAGTCGATACCCGAGCCCCATGATGTGTCATCAACACCGAGAAGTGGACGCGGCACCCCAAAGGGACGGGCAATCTCCTCGATCTGGTGCTTGCGTTGCTCGATATGCTGACTATCGCGACCGCTCTGGGAGAATGGCTTGGCCTCCAAACCTTCCTCGCCAATGATCCACTTATGTGCCTGGGCGGCGCCTTCCCGCTCATCCATCTGCTCTTTCAGGCGCCGGAAAGCGTCTTCGGACAGGCGGTTTTTGACAGACATCATGCCGCCAACAAGCATGCCGTTCCGAAACAATCGGGCGGCGGCTCGCTCTGTCTGAAGCGCGAGGCCAATCGCCTCGGCGGCCTGCTTTACGAGCGATATGCCGGAAATGCCGTCCTCAGAAAGGCCGTAGCGAAGATGGAACACGTCCCGTTGCTGAAGGATGGTCGTCCCGCCCTCAGGTCGGCGGTACTCGTACTCCAGAGACCAATCCGTGCGCTGACGAGGTGTAACCCGCTCGGTTGCCAGCGGCACGAGCGCGAGGGGTTTCCGGCCGCTGCGGACAATCAGCGCAAAAGCATCGCCACGGTCACCATGCCCGCTCGCTCCCAGCATGCGCTGCTGCATGAGGGAACGAAACTCGAAGGCCGTCTGCCAGGCGTTCGGCTTCCGGTGAAGGATGCGAAACAACGGATGATCCGTCGCTTTCTCTTTCGTCGCTTTCCGGCGCAGATGCAGCGGAAGCGTACCTGCCGAGAATGCGATCAAGGAAACGCACCGCATGACGGTGGTATTTCGCATCGCCGCCTTCGGCGTGACACTGACCCCCGCTTCTGTCATTGCTCCGGCGCCACCCTGCAGAAACTGCCGCAGGTGCGGATCATTAAAATCCCAAGCGTCGAAGGCATCGCCGGTGAGCGCGGTCACCTCATAGGTGTGCGATGTCGTGGGCGCTGGATTTGAGCGCCCAAAAAGCCTGTCGAGAAAAGTCGGCATTTATCACACCATCCGCAGGCCGCGAGTCTCGTAAACCGAGGCTCCGGCCGCCACAGGGTTCTTTGTCATGACGGCAATGGCGTCGAAGAGAGCCATCACAGGGTCGATTTTGGCGTCGCCGGCCGTCTGTTTGGTCGCGCGAATGGCTGTCGCCGTCGGCTCGATCTTCAGATTTGAGACGCACCAGGACATCATCGCACCGCCCGCATGGCGCAACATGCCGTTGGAAAGGCGTCGCTCGCCGGTTTTGATGGCGTTCATCATCCCGTAGCCTTGCGGGATACCAATAAGCAGGCCGTTTTCCGTCGTCACATCAACGGAAGGATCAGCCAGCGCGTCGACTATTTCGCCAAGGCCTGCCGGGTCCACCGCGACGGCTGCGAGAAGGTTTTCGTCCTTCACGCGTTTGATGATTTCGACGATGGCGACGATATCTTCGAGCGCATCGTCTATGATCGTCAGGTGGCCGCCATTCTTCTCGAAGTCCACAAGCCGGTCAGCGATTTTCTGGCGGCGCTTCAGGACGCTGCGATGGCACCAGGCATGATGCCAAACGATCCAGCGCTTCATGAGCCTCTTAGTCTTCGCACCGTTCACGACAACGGAAACCTCGGTCTCCGCAGGCTCACGACCCAACACCGACAAGCCGAAAAGATCGTCGAGGCCGCCACCGTCAAGCCCGACCACGATCACCTCGCTGCGCTCGATCAGCGCTTCAAGGGCCTCATAGTGAGGCAACGCGGCGAGTTCCTCGTCTTCTGCCCCATCCCAGAAGTTTGCGCCCGGCCAGCGGTTCTTCCGCAGGTTCATGCCGATCTCGACATTGAGATGTTTCGCGAGGAAGCTTTGGAGGGTGTCCCCCTCCTCATCGTCGCCGGCGCGAACCTTCGCAAGCTTGCGCTTGAGCCAGTCCATGTTCACCGAGCGCCCCATATTGGGGTTGGTGATGTACCAGTTCTCCGGCTCCATGTAGGCGCCGGACTTGATCATATCCTCGGGGAACTCGTAGAGGACTGGCAGGCTGTAGGGATCATCGATCTTACCGTCGCGGACCTCGCGGAAGTAGTCGAGCTTTTCCTTGAAGACGCCTGCAGGCGGCTCATCCGACTGCGTCGTGATGTAGATCGTGAACCCTTCCGGGCGCGAGATCAGTCCGCCGGTGGCTTCCTGCAGCATGTTGCTGGCATTCGCCTTTTTCCCGAACAGCCAAACCTCTTCAATCAGAACGAACCCTGACTTCTTGCCGCCGACCGTGGCCGAGTCTGCGCTGATCACCTTCAGCACCGCATTGGTGAGCGCGTGCGTGATCTCTTTCGTGTTCTTGTTGACGTGGAGCAGCGGCACCAGCTCAGGGTCCGCCGCAACCATGGCAGCCGCTGGGTTGAAAGAGTTGCCGGCAATCTCCTGCGTCGGCGCCAGGATTGTCAGCTCTTGGTTATGCCGCCAGTTGCGGATCAGAGCCGTCAGCATGATGCCGGCTGAAAACGTCGACTTGATATTCTTCTTCGAGATCAGGATGAAGATCTCTTCGATCATCCGCCTTGCGCTGTCGGCATCGTAGGCTCCGAAAATGGCCTCAACGACGTCGAAAACATATGGCTCGCACGACTCGCCGAATGTTGGGTGGCGATGGCGTCCGAGCTTTCGATCATAGATCTGGGCAAGATCAGTGATCTGGAGGGACTTGAACACCTCAAGGGCTGCTGCCGCCTCGGCCGGGAAGAGCGGAGCGAAGGGGATCAGGCTTTCCCTAGCAACAATCCGACGCTCCCAATCCGGACATGCGGTGGTGAAGTGGGGCATCTATCGTCAGCCCTCATCTTCGGCTTGAACGGCCTGGCCATTGCTCGCAGCCAGACGGGGACCGGAAGGAACCGCGAACTTCCCGCCAACGGAACGCGCAGCATCCATCCGCTGATCCTTCTTCGAGACGTACCCGGTGCGCTGCGTCGGCTGATTAGCCGCCCGCTCCTGAAGGTGTTTTGCAGCACTCTCGGCGGCGACGGTGTCGAGCGTCCGAAGGGCATAGGCAAGAGCGGCTGCATTGCCGGCAAGGCCTTGACGGATCTGTGCAGTCCGGAGCCTTCCGCGTAGCCGATTGAGAAGAACGTCGCGATGCCTTGTCAGGTGCAAATAATGTTTGCGCAAAGTCGGCACAGAGAGCCCCACCGTCTTCGCCACTTCCTTGTTCGACATTCCGGACGCCAGCAAGACCATGATATTTATGATCATTTCTTCGGTCGGCTCATGCTCGGGCCGACCCGCCTTGCGTTCGGTCGTCTCAACCGGGTTTCCAAACAGGTCAAACATGGCGTCCCAATAAAAAAAATCTGCTCGTGTGCCCCATGCGGTAGAGGCCCCTTTGGCCTCCCGAACTTTCACCCGCCCCCCCTTGATGGGTCATGGAGGGTCAGGATCGGGATGAGAGGCGAGCCGCACGCGCCGCCACGGTCTTGAGCGTATGGTGGGAGCCGCATAGGCAGCGGCCGTTCTTCGAGTCGAGGAGCGCACCCCCGTCGGAGCGCTCGACGATGTGGTCGGCGAACAGTCGCGCCGGGTAGCGCACTTCACATCGCTTGCCAGCCTCGACCCATTCGCATTGCCATCCGGCTCGACGCTTCACCTCACGCGCCCATCCCTTGTGAGCATCGGTGAGAAGCTCAGGGTCGGCGCGCTTGGGTGGAGGCTTGGCGGTGCGAGTGTCCAGCGTTCGAATGCCGCTAGAGATCATCGGGATCTTACTCATACTCTTAGAACACAAAAGGCGACCTCGCGGCCGCCTGTCATCTTCTCATAGCTGTAGCACTTGCCCTGAATCGGTGTCTCGCTTCGGAGACTGTCAAGGCTGGGGCTGACCGGCGTACCGACCTCGGGATTGCTCCCCGCTGTTTAGGCGTTTTCAGAGGCTCACTTCAGGATCATCAGCTAGTCCAGTGACCGAATGACTCTCACAACTTCCGCAGCAATGCAAGAGGCACCGTCACCGGCACTTCACCGCCCATGAAGCGGATAGCAACGACGACGTCGCCGCGTCCTTTCCTGTTCGGCGTGACCACGATGGCCTTCTGATTGTTGAACGGGCCAGCCGTTATCCATACCGGCTCGCCAGCCGTTACAACCAGGTCAACAGGACGCTCCCAATCGTACGTTCCTCCAAGCGCCATCGCGTTGAATCTAGATACTTCCTTGTCACTGATACGCATCGGCCGCTCGCACCCACCGAGCACGTCAATGGCATGCTCGATGCCCTGCAGACCAGCGAGATACTCTGCCTGCGGTAGCATCTGAACAAGCACGTATCCATGGATAACAGGCATCATTGTGCCCTCGATAACCCGGTGACGACGGCGGAGATCCGGCCCTTTTCGCATGGGAACAAGCGACCGCACGCCCATCCTTTCAAGCATATTCTCCACTGCCTTTTCACGACCAGTCCATACCCGAAGCGCGAACCACGGCGCAGCGCCGCCATTGATTCGGCAATTCAGGGTTACCATCGCGCCCTCGTCGAGCAGGCAGTCTGTGATTCGACGCATGCGTTCCTCGAACCGCTCGCCAGAATAGACAGCAATGGGAGCACCTTCGGACACGTTACGCTGCATGATCATCGCCCTTGCTCCTCGCTGCGAGATAGTCGGAAATCTTTTCGCGGTATCGGTCGACCGCCTCGGCAACAGCGCGGTCGAGATCCTCGCTGGCATCGATCGACGGGAAGTAGATCCAGTCTGGCAAACGCCCGTCGAAGAACGGCCAACCACGGCGCTTGTGCTCGCGCCGCCATGCTTCCATGCGATCTGAATCGCGGTGTACCTGCTCGAAGCCGTGCGCCGCTTCGTCGAGCAGACGCGGGCACAGCCAGCCCTGCCGGTCCCTCGCCCGTTCGTGCATGAGGTTCACTGTCGGCCACCCGCTGCGCATCCGCTTTTCGGCCATGACATCGGCTAGCGTGGTTTTGCCTGCATTGATCTGAGCCTGCTCGAAGCCGGTCGGGCCAGCGACAACGCCAGTCGGCGGCAAGAGCAAATCGGCGATACGTGTGGAGTTCCAGAGCTTGCCGTAAGGCGGCGCCGGCACATTCGCGGGCTTCGACGCCTCTTCCGCCGAAGGCACGGCCAGCCATAGCTTTTCGCCGAAGTATGTCGACGGCGCCGGCACGTGGGATTTCTTCTGCGCCTTGAGCAGATCCAGCCAACGCGGGAAGCGATCCGCCGCTTCGCGCCGTTCGTCGGCGGTGAGCGCATACCAGGCGCGCCGGGCAGGCTCTTTCGGCATTCCGGCAAAGCCCGGCCAATCCTTTGCCAAAGCCCAGAAGGCCTTGTCGATTGCCGCCGAGCTTTCGGACTGGCCCTCCTGCCCTTCCGCCTCGCGCTCGCCCTCTCTCAGATTCTTACAATCAGTATTTGCTGAATCTAAGTTATTACTATGTGCCGATTTTACCGGCGCCGGCAAAACCGGCGACGGCATTGCCGGCGCCGGCATTTCAGTCTGCGGTAGAAATGCAACACTTCCGCCCGGCATGCTGCGAGGCTCATCGAAAATCACCAGCATTGACGATCCAAACTTGCCGTCGTCGCGCTGCTGCTCACGTTCGGCATAACCAAACTCGACCAGCTCGGCGATCATCTTGCGGGCCTTGTCACGGCCACAGCTGCCCTTTTTGATGATGTCGCCGATGACGACGGTCCAGTTGTCCGGCTTGGAAAGCAGGTAGCCGAGCAGCCAGCGCGCCTCCATGGAAAGCCGGGCGTCTTCAAACACATGGTTCGGTATCGCCGCATACCGCGCGTTGCGCACGCCACGGCGAATGGTTGCCTCCTGGCTCATTCGCCGCCCTCCTGCCCGTCCGCCGGCAAACCGCAGACGATGCGATGCATGCGCCCACGCGCGACGATGACGGCCATGTGCTGGAAGCCGGCGTCGTCGATCGCCCGCGGACTGCGAAGCTCCGCCATTTCGGCATCGAGATAGGCGAGCCCCTCGCGGAAACCGGAGTGCATCAGCCGATTGCGGATCGTCGATTCGCAGGTCATGAGCATGGACAGGGGGCATTCGAGCAATGCGCTCGCACGCTCCGCGTCATCGGTCGCATTCGCGAGCCGGGCGATTTCAGGACGAAGCTCATTCATCGTCACACCCCGGCCCGACCGCACCATTGTCGCCCTTCGCCACGAAGTCCTTCCAGTGCTTCCAGCCCTTTGGGCAATGAAAGCCCCACTCGCGAATGCGCGGACCGGTGATGAACAACGTCCTGCAGTACCAGTGGTCGCGGATCTCCAGCCGGTGCGCGCTGGAGGCCCTGCGCAGGACGATATCGCCCTGGCGCAGCTGCCGGCGGACATCGTCGGGCAGAACCTCCAGCATGGAGCCGTCGAGCACGATCGACAGAGACCACCACGGATGGTCGTGCAACGCCCGATCGTCGTCGGAACGCTTTATGTGATGGTGATAGACGTTGAAGAAGCGATTGCGCGGGATGATGAACCACCGAAGCATGTAGGGCCGCTCTGCTCCGCCGATGATGAAATCCGGCTCGCGCTTCAGACGCGCTTCAAGGACGCGATTGATGAGCCTCGCAAGGATGATCGATTTCATCGGCCGATCTCCTTTTCCACCCGCTTGGCAAGTCCGGCGAGGTCACGTGCCTTGCCGTCGAGATCGTCGAGCCGATTGCGGAGTGATTTGCCGTCGTCGAGGTACCGTTTGCGAACCTCCATCACGGCCTGGTACTCGCGGTCGAATTCGGCCTGCGCCTTCAAGAACTGATCGAGCAGCGGATTGGAGCCTTCCGGCCCGAAGAACTGATCGCGCACCTCGCGCACCCATGCCGCCGGAACATTCAGATCTTCCGCCAGCCGCTTGTCGGTCCAGCCGGAGCAATAGCCCTCGCCGCTATAGTGGTCGGATATCTTGGCAAACACGATCTGCCGGTCGGCACGGCTCATTTCCGGTGGCGGTTCTGCCTTGAGCGGCACCACGTTCACCGCCGGCCCTTTCTGGGGCGTCGTCATCGTCTCGGTCTCCTCTGGGGTTGGCGCCGCACGCTTCAGGCATTCCGGGCAACGGTCCTTCCGGTCCGTCGTGCCGACCTGCCAGCCGAAGCTGCGGAAATGTTGGGGTATGGATTCGGGCGTCCGGCGCTTTACGCCGCGCTTGAGCGGATAGAAGGCCACGGCGCTGCAGATGCAGCGAATGCGGTAGCCGAGCGCGGCGTTGCCGGTGTCGGTCGTGCCGATGCGGTCGATGGGAAAGGCGCGAGCGCTCATGCCGACTTTCCCCGCATGAAGGCGTCATAATCGCCCCGCAGATCGCGGAACCGCGCCGCGCAAGATGCGTCTTCGTCGAGCTGCGTTTTGGAATTGATGTTCAGAAGGAACTTCAGGCGAGTGTCCGCCTCACGTGTCGAATTGACGGCGCCGCCGGCACCCTTCCCTTCCAGAAATCTCTGAAAAGTCGGCTTCCCGCAGAGGATGGCAGCGACCTGGCTCGCCGGCCGCTTTGCACGCTCCCGCCGGTCCAGCTGGCCGCGCAGATCGCGAACCGCGACCGCCGCCCTGTCCTGTAGGCCGAGGAAGAACGACAGCAGGTCGGCGGCGCCGGCAATCAGTTCGAGTTCGTGCGCCAGGGCATCAGAGTGGATGGTGCACAGCGCGACCGATTCACCGGAAGAGCGCCGCGCGATGATGCGCGACACGCCGCCGTCAACGTCCAACTCCCAGACGTCGCCGGTTAGTCGGTCCGAAATATCGCGATATCGGATCAGCCGCGCCCTTTCCCGGTCGCGGTCGGAGAGAGGCGACGTCATTCGGCCGCCTCCAGTGCGCAATGGAGACCGCACTCAACGTCGTATTCTTCGGGATCAAACTCGTCGAAGAACTCGGGCGACGCGGCGACCTCGGCAGCGAGACCAGCGATGCTGTCCCGCTTATCGAACCATCCCCGCTCCTGCTTTCCTTTGTACGCGGACTCGTTTGCCGCCCACCAAGGCGCAACGCCAGGTTTTTCCCGGATCAATCGCTTTTTGATCCCTCGCCCCTTTAGGAAACATAGGTCACAGTTCCCCTCCCATGGCTCTAGGCCAAGATCAAAAGGCTGACTTTTCCAGAAGGCCATAACGTCCGCCTTGCGGACCTTCGCTCTGGCGAGAGGGAATTTGACAAGGCGCGGCGGGTCACGCGGAACAAGGACCTTCCCCTTTTTGACAAACTCCGCATTGTGGAGCGCCTTCAGGATGCGGTGACCTTCGTCATCTCGTAAACCAATGATCTCGCTGTATGACCCTTCGACCAATCCAATCGAGGTCGCGAAATCGGTCATCGGCTGCACTTTGAGGAGACCAGTGCACCACCGCTCTTTCCAGTTTGGAAGGCGTTGCTTCTTTTCGATGAGAGCTTGAAATGGTTCGCCGTTGCGGCTTGCGCTGTTGTAGCCGACAACCTCGAAGCCGGGCGTTCCTTCCCGGTATTCGATCCAATTTACCCGAACATCCCACCGAGACGCGCACGCGTGCACGAAGCGCAGCGTCTCCTCACGCTCTTTACCGGTGTTGGCAAAATTGACGTGCACATCTGGCGGCAGCATGCCGTCATGCGCTTCCAGGATCTTGAAGAGCATGTATGCCGAGGTGCGGCCGCCAGAGAACGAGATCAGCGCCGGCCCTTCAATGAAGTATGGACTCGTCATTCAGCCGCCTCGCTTTCCGAGGCGTCCGCCGGCTGAAAGTCCGCATAGTCAACGCGCCGAACAACGGTCTCTGACCCGTAGCTGCCATCCTTTTGCAGTTCCCAGACGCACCACATCGTGTTCATCTGGCTGCCAGCGATTTTTCCGTCCCAGCCGTCCCGGTGCATCATCGGCAAACGCCGCTTCATCACGTAGATGCGCGCCGGCGGGCACTCTTCCATGTAGAAGGTGCGGTCAGGATCTTCGAAGCCGGCGAGCACATTGAGGTTGAGCAGCAATGCCATCTTGCGCGGGCGGTGCACGCGCAGGGCATGCGCGATGCAGGAGTTCATCTCATCGCCATAAGGCGGGTTCGAGACGATATCGAAGCCCGCGCTTTCCGTTTCGCGGAAGTCGCCGACATCCTGCACCACGCCATCCTTCGTCGTGGTGCCGTAGTCTTCGATATCACCGAGAATGACCTCGTAGCCCGCCGCCTCCAGCATGCGGACGATAGCACCGCGTCCGCAGAAGGGATCGTTCACGGTCGCTGTGAAGGATTCCAACGCGAGCACAACATTGGTCGCCAGCGCCGGCGTCTCGTAAAGATTGTTGCCGCGCTCTTCCTTGGTTGCCGTTTTCGTGCCGATCGCGTTTTTCAGGTTCGCCCGCGTCGGCGCGAGGCCGGCGGCGACGCGAGCGGCAATGGCGCGCTCGGCGATGCCCGGCGTCTTTTCTTCCGCCGCCGCCAGCTTGCGTGCGTCGTGAATTTCCTGCCGGGTTAGCCCCGCTTCCGCCTGTTTGAAAATGTCGTCAGTTGCGACATTTTTCGGACGCCCTTTTTTCGCCGCCTGACCGGCCTCTTGCGCGGCGTCGTAAGCCTTGGCGAGCTGGATTTTGCAGCGCGTCTCCATCAGCAGAGCGTCGCCCTGCAGCTGCCGGAACTTCGGCACCAGCTCGCGCGTCGCGGCATACTTCGCTGCGAACCGCGCCTCGGCCTGCGAGAGGTCATAGGCGCCGTCGGCAATCACGCGAGCGCGCTGGATGTCGCCTTCGTCGAAGAGCCGCGCCGCCGTCTCCAGCATCATGACGATTTCCGGCACTTTCGCCGGCTTCGGCGCTTCGACCAGGCCGAACTCGACCGCCAGCGTGGCCGCCGGCAAGGCGGCTTCAGGTGACGACGCGTCGAGCAGGCCGAGATCGCGCGCCAGCGTCATGCCGGCATCGGTCGGAAAGCAAAGCATCATGTCGGTATCATGCCGCCGCACGAGCCCATGCTGATGCAGCCGCTGGATGCGGCGCTTGCCACCGCCATCGGGCGCGCGGTACTCGCCTGCGGCAACGGCGCGAAGGATGTCTTTCTGTTCGGGAGAGAGCATTGCGGTCATATCCATCAGTGCGCCCTCATCAGCCGGTCGAGGTAATATTCACCCGCCGCCGCGATGGCGAAGTGATGCGGGTAGATGGAATGCCGGCGCGCATAGCCGATCTGGGCCAGAGCGCAGCCGGCCAGCTTTTCGCGAAGACCGGACGCCAGCAGATACTGGCCGTCCATTTCGGAAAGCCGACGCAGAAAAGCCCGCTCGGCGGGCTTGAGAGGGGAAATGGTGAAAGACGCGCCCACGGTCAGCCCTCCGCCGTCGCGGCGGCGACCAGTTCGAGTGCCCGGATCGCTTCGAGCGCCTCACGGTGGATCGTCCGCTTTTCCAGCGCATCGTATTTGCCGTCCGCGCCGGCATCGATGATCGCCTTGGAGACATCCATTGTCTGCGAGAGGACGCGGTGCGCATCGAGTTCGGTAAGTGGCTTGACCCCTTCCCGCCCTGCCGAAGGCACAAGATCGAAGCCCAGCATGTGCGCCGCTTCCGAAAGGATGATCGGCGAGCCGGCGCGCATGTCTGCCTCAACGGCGATGTCGATCGGGATCATCGACTGGCCATGCTCATAGGAGCCGTCCGGCCGACGCTCGCCGAGCGTGGCATACTTAACGAGGCTGGAGACCGCGACGCGCGTCAGCATGGCAAACGAGGTGACGCCGCCGCCGAGGCGGTAGCAGGCATCCGTCACGCCCTTCAGGGCAAGGATCTGTTGGTCGGAAATCAGGCGCACGAAAACACCCCACTGAAAGCAAGGAAATAAAAACGGGAAAGGATTCACTGAAGTCGCGCGACCGAGCCGCTACGAATGGGACATCAGATCACGGAGGCCCACATGGATAGGCAGATGCAAAAACAGAGGCAGGGACGCGCAGGTCAGTGGCGCGCCCCTGCCAGGTGGCAAGGCCCATGGAGAGGAGGGAGGGCACTTGCGGGGAAACCTTCATTCCGCCGCCTCCAATCGGTAGGCAGCCGCTACCGGCACACCCCTCGCCGCGCAGTTTGCGGCATAGAGAGCAACCGGCCCATGGTCCGTCAGAGCAATAATGATCGGCCAATGACGATCCGGGATTCCGGTTTTCGACCATTTGTAGACGGCATCCTTCGAGAGGTCGCCGCCCGCTTCTGTAGCGGCTTTCGAGATTGCCTCGGCGCCGCCCGCGTCCTTGATGATTTTCCTGATGCTGATCGTGCTCATGCACGCATCAATAATGGATTTTAAATCCACTTACAAGGCAAGTGAAATCCAACCCGGAAAATAATTCCGAAACTATGATGGCGACCATGGCTTGGTGGAAAAGATTGGACGAGAGACGTAAGGAACTTGGCTGGAACAAGGCCGAGCTTGCCCGTCGATCAGGCATTCCCTACGACAACATCAACAAGTACCTGCGAGGCGATATTGAGCAGCCGCGAGGGGATGTGCTGGACACGCTGGCACGCACGATCAAGCGCCCTCTCCTTTGGCTTCGAGATGGCATCGAGGTCGCACAAAGCGAACTGACATTGATGCCCGGTAGGATGGTCGCTGCCCAGGTGGTAGGCCGGGTGGAGGCTGGAGCATTTCGTGAAGTTGATGAGTTCGATCAGTCGGAGCCGGTTTTGATCTCGGTCCCACCGGATGAGCGCTTTCCTCAGGCCCGGCAAATCGTCTTCGACGTCTCCGGGGACTCAATGAACAACCTTCGGCCAAGACCCATCATGGATGGCGACCGGGTGATCGCCGTTGCATACGAAGACGTGGCAAACGAAGCAGTTCTTCGCGATGCGATGGTCGTCATAGTCGAGCGCACGCGTGACGGCGGACATACTCGCGAATGGTCAGTGAAGCAGGTTGAACTTTACGAAGGTCGCACCGAGTTTCATCCCAGATCGACGAATCCGAAGCACAAGCCGATCGTAGTCGAACGAGACGCGGACGCCGATGACGGCACGCGGGTCGAAGTCATCGGCCTTGTTCGACGCGTCCAGAACGAATTCACCTACTAAGCGGCGAAGCTTCGCTCGACATCAAAGTCATCGCATGCGCGACTGATTTCGCCGAGCAACCATGCCGGCGGCTTGGTGCACATGTAGGATTTTCCGTCCGGTCCAAGAAAGTTCATGATCGGATAGATCATGTAGCAATCCATCTCTCCTACGGGGGCGACCGCCGAAACCTTGAACGCATAGCCAGGGAAGCGCCGGACGAGGTAATCGACGAACCGCTCCTTCGCCCCATGGATCTGCGCCCGTTGATCAACTGGCGGCACAATTACAAACTCCGTTACCTCATGTGGCATAGTTTCGCTCCTGACTAACTCCAATGATCTGCCCAATTCTGCAGTCGCACTGAGTGCAGCAATATGTAAGCGAGGAGAGAACCCCGCTCTCGACCAACTCGTCGACGTCGCAAGGTGCATCGTCGACCGGCGGCACCTCAACCACCCTCGAAGTTTCCCTTACGCAGTTCTCGCACCGGACGTGCAGAACGAAAATTCGAGGCTGATAGCGTAGCGCGACAGACATGTTTGTTCTCCTTTGGTTCTCATAAATCCAGAGAACCCCGAGAGAGTCGAGTCGAATCAATCGATTGGAAAATAAATCCATAACTAGATTGACGTTTTCACAAGTTGGATTTATTTTCCAGATGCATCGACCCGAAACCCATAGGAGACAACCCATGCAGAACCCGCTCGGCAACACCCCGCAACAGGTAATCCATTCCATGGCCGACGCCATGCGCCTGCTCGGTGAGGGCTGCACTGAAACTGCCATGAAATTGAAAGGCTTCACGCAGCAGCAGCTCGTCAAATACGGTGACGCCGCCCGCGAACTCGCCTTCGAGCAATCCGCCCGTCACGTCCGCGTGCGCATTTCCGCCCGCCACGCGGCGTAGCGCCATGAAGCCGCAACCACGCCTCGCGGGAACGCGCCCGCACATGGTCCTTCCCGACGAATACCTCGATCAGCGTCGCCGCGAGATCGAGCACGCCGACCAGGCGAGCGAGTTCCTTCGCGGCGTGGCCTGCGGCATCGCCTGCACCCTTCTCACCGTCGCCCTCTTCGCCCTCTGGCGCATCGTGGCCTGACCCCGAAAGGAACCCTCATGAAGAAGATCCGCGATTTCAGCCAGATCATCGGTCTGCTGGAAAACGGCCAGCTCAACCCTGCCCTGTCGGGCGAGGTCAGCGAAACCCTGAACAAGCTCTATGACATGTCGGAAGGCAGCCAGGGCGCGACGTTCAAGGGCTCCACCACCCTGAAACTCAGCTTCACCGTGAAGGACGGCATGGCGACGATCGCCGCCGATTTCTCCTCCATCACGCCGAAGCGCCCGCGCAAGAACTCCGTTTTCTGGGTCGTCGAGGACGGTGCCCTTTCGACCGAGCACCCGCGCCAGCACGACATGTTCACGCCGCGCGCGGTCTCCTCCGAAGAGCCCAACCGCCAGAGTCAGTAAGCCCCTCCAAACTCGAACGCCACGAAAGGAAACACCGTGGAACAACTGGATAAAGGCGCGGTCGAAGCCGTCGCCAAACTCGCCAAGCAGTCGGAGATGAAGGTGATCTCGATCACCCTGCCCGAGAAGATCAACGGCCTGCCGGCTGCCATCCCTGCCCTCGTGCATCCCGATAGCGGCCGGGTCATCGGCCTTCACGATCAGCTGGCACCCTGGCGCACCCGTCCGGAGCGCAAGGTGGGCACGGCTCGCGCCGAGACACTCGAATCCTTCATCGAGCTGATCCTGCGCCACAAGCAGGACAACAGCGTCATCTTCGCGCAGACCGACTGGCAAAAGCCGGCCCTGACGGCTGTGATCGACTACCACGACGCGAACGGCCCGGATAACGGCAAGCACCGCATCCACTACCAGTTCCCGCTGTCCGAGGAATGGAGAGCATGGCTGGGGGTCGATGGCAAAGGAATGAACCAGGCGGTGTTTGCCGAGTTCATCGAAGATCACATTGCAGACCTGTCGTCGCCCGATCTCAATGAGGCAGAGGACTTCGAGCGCATGTTCGGCGCCAAGGTCGGCTTTCCCAATGACATTGTGCTCCTGTCACGCGGCTTGCAGGTCAACGCTGAGACCCGCGTCAAGCAAGCTGTGAAACTGCAGACGGGCGAAAGCCAGATCATGTTCGAGGAAGATCACAAGAACGCCAGCGGCGAGCCGCTGACTGTTCCCGGTGTCTTTATCCTGCAGATCTCACCGTTCTTCATGGGCGAGCCCACCCGCATTCCGGTGCGCCTGCGCTACCGTCTGCGCGAGGGCGCCTTAACGTGGATTTGCCAGCTCTACCGGCCGGATCGTTACATCACCGACCAGGTGCGCTCTGACCTGACCCGCGCCGCCGCCGAAACGGGCCTGCCAAAGTTCGAGGGCGCGCCCGAGATGTCCGCCGGCTGATTAGCCGTCGGCAATAGGGCGGCTACGGCCGCCCTCACCCCTTTCTCACAATTGAACCTGACCGATTGAGGATAGAGCCATGTCCGCAAGCAGCATCGCCGTGCCCGAACGCACGAGCGCATTCCCGGCAAACCTGACGCCGACAGACATTGACCGCATTCGCCGCATGGTACTTGCCGGCAATTCGACCGCCGAGATCGCAGTAGCCTTCAACACCACCGAGCGCCGCGCAGAAGTATTCCTCGCAGTGCGCCGCCCCCGCTGGCTGCGCAACCGCAACGAGGGCCGCATCGAGTTTCTCACCGGCAAGACGGTCATCTATCGCTGGCGCTCCCGCAAGGACGGTGGCGCCGACGTTCGCCCGTTTTCCGTCGCGGCCATCTCCATGCACCGGGCGGCGCTGGAGAAGCGGACATGAGCGAGACCGCGAGCGCCACTCTCCCCCTGTTCCGCGTCTTCTTTCACGGCGGGAAAACCATCGTGCTCACGGCCGGCAACTCGATGCTGGCCGAACAGAAAGCCCGCGTCGCCAACCCCGGCGGCTTCGTCAAAAAGATCAACCTCGTGAAGGAGGCCAGGAAATGAGCGCAGCAATGCTTGAAGCCACCGCCATCCAGCACGCCTGGCAGGCACTCGTTACCGACCAGGGCGAGCCCTTTGCCGCATTCGTGCGCGGCCACGTGAACCCTTTCACACTCGCCGGCGACGCCGAGGAGGCCATCGTCAAAGCCTTCAACGACCTGTCGCCGGCATTCGCCACCGACGCACGCGAGATCATCGACGAAGCCGGCGGCGCCGTCCTCACTCAGTTCTGGCTTCGCCCGGTCGATGACGTCGAGGCCGGCGACCCGGAAGCCTTCTTTCTCGTCGCGACCGCAGACCAGCGCCGCGCCTTCCCCGTAACCGGCGTGAGGTTCATGTAATGAGCGAGCTTCAGCCGTTCCGCATCCACTTCCACGACCCGGATCTTCTGCCGCTGGACATCGAAGCGCCCTGCGTTGCCGATGCCCGCAAGGTCGCCATCGAGCGCCGCAACGTCACCGAAGGCGCTATCCGCAAAGTGAAGCTCATCAGGGAGAAGGCCAATGGTTGATCCCGCTATCCCTCAGTTCGCCCTCTCCATCCGCCAGCCGTGGGCATGGTGCATCCTTCACGCGGGCAAGGATATCGAGAACCGCTCCTGGCGCACCCGGTTCCGTGGTTCGATCGCGCTGCATGCAGCCAAGGGCCTCACCAAGGCTGAGTTCGCAGACTGCCTCGCCACGGTGCACGAGATCAGCGAGACGCAGCCCTTTCCGCCGGGCACGACCATGCCCGCACTCGCCGAACTGCCGCGTGGCGGCATCGTCGGCGTGGTCGATATCGTCGATTGCGTCAGCCAGTCCGAAAGCCCGTGGTTCTTCGGCAACGACACCGGCGCCTATGGTTTTCAGCTCGCCAACCCTCGCCCCGTCGAGTTCATCCCGGTCACCGGCGCGCTCGGCATGTTCAATTGGCGGCAGAACCTGAAAGGCCCGCACCGATGATCGCCGCTGCCATCGCCTACTTTTTCGCGCTCATGTTCTTCGCGGCCGGCATCCTCGCCATGTTCCAGATCGGCCGAGGCCAGATCGCAGCCAACGACAAGAACGCTCACATATGGGCAGCCGTCGCTTGCATCGTGATCTCGTGGTGCGCCGCCTATGTTGGGGGCATCTGATGGGCGAACAGAACCGCACCAACCGGCGGCGCCGGGAGAGATACCAAAAGGCGATCCACCGGGCCGGCTTCTTTCAGGCGCGCACCAGGGCATGCCTGCTCGCGCAAACGTTCGGCGCAGATAAGGCGCTGATCGATGCCCTGAAAGAGATGGAGCCGATCGACCGCGTCATCAAAATGGGGGTTACGATCGCGACCGCCCCTGAGCCGGTTCGCCTTCAGCTTTCGAGGTCGAAGGGCTTCAACCTTCAGCGCCATAGCGTCGAGGCAAACGGTCTGCCGGCGTTCAACGTCGCGCGCCCGTCCAGATACGGCAATCCCGTCACGCAACAGGACTTCATAGATCTGCAGGGAATATGGAAAGAGATGGGTCGCAAACCCATCGAGGGCACGTGGCAGCAGCACGCTGTCCGCTGCTTTGACGCATGGCTCGGAGGCGAGATCGCAGAAATGGGAAAGCCGCCGACAGCGGCGGAGATCCGGCGCGAGCTGAAGGGCAAGAACCTCGCCTGCTGGTGCAAGCCCGGTGAACCCTGCCACGCCGACATACTGCTCGAAATAGCAAACAGCCCGGCACGCGAGGAGATGCAGGGGTGACCAGCCGCATCTCCCCCAAGGTGACCGAGGATGACCTGCGCGAGGCAATGGCCAACTGCGCGCTCATCATGGAGCAGGAAAGCTGGGGCGATAAGCTCTGGCCGATCTTCGAGCGGTTAGAGCGCGAGCTGGAGGCGATGCGCAGCAAGACTGACAGACTGGCCGCTGCGCGCGCCTTCAGCCGAGAATCGAAGCATCGAACGGAAGCACGATCTTAAGCATCTGATCGCGGCGCCACGACAGCTCGCCGCCATCGCCGTAGTCGGGCCGATCGGTATCGTGCCCCAGAATTCGCCGGCGGAATTCATCGTCAAAACCAGCCTCCAGCATTCGCTTCTCATAGGCATGACGAACCGAGTAGACGCGGTGGTTTGCCGATGGCAAAAGTTTGTGGTCTCTCAGATAGTTCATAAGCGTCGCTGACAGATTGGTTTCCTTGTCGAAGTAACGCGGGAAACCGGTTTTAGCGCGCTTCATCGCCTCCAGAGAGACGCCAACCAGCGGCACATCACGGACACTGTTTTCAGTCTTCACCTTCCGGTCGGGCCGGTAGATTATCTGCAGGTAAGGCACCGGAGCGTCGAGGTGGATTTGAGCGGGCGTCAGATTGCAGATCTCCGAAGGCCGGCAACCGGTCTCGATCATCGTCAGCAAGATCAGCCTGGCTTCACGGTTCAAGCTCTTGAGGCTTCCGGCCGCGAGGAAGCTTTTTTCCATGAAGGCTTGTGAAAACGGCAGCACCTTCAGCTTCAGGCTCTTTGGGTCGCTGAATGAAAGGTCATCAAAGGGGTTCTTGATGTCGAGCGCGAGATAGCGGGTGTATTCGCGAAACAGCTTGCGGATATTGCCAAAGCTGCGATTGGCCGTATTGCCCGAAAGCTTCTTTGGGGCCGCCGCAGCCTTTCCGTCCTTCTCTGCTTCCGGCTGGGGCTTCGCGCCTTTTTTTCCGGCCGCAATCTTCTCTCGCCACCAGCGATGATATTCAATCGCGTCGACGCGGGTGAGATCCAGAAATGTCTTGTTGCCCATCGCCTCGATGAAGCGTTCGGCTGCGGCGAGTTTCACCTTCCGCCACGACTTCAATTGCGCCGGGCTCATCCCAACGGTTTCTTCTAGTCCGATCTCGTCGACATAAAGCTTCATGACCTTGCGGACAGTTAGCTTTGGCTGCCCTTCAACACCGAGCACAGCTTCGCGGTCACGCGCTGGCGCCGCCGCTGCAACGGCCAGCCGCTGCACGACTTCAGCAATCGGTGCGCTGTCGGCGATATCGACGACACCTTTGTATTCAAACCCCAGAGCGACCGCCCTCGCCTTAGCGGCTTGGTATCGAGTGTGCGTGTTATCTTCCGGGTGCTCGTGACTAAGGCCCAGCCAGAACAGATCGTCGGCCCGCTCAAGTGCGTCGCGACGGAGCTGGGCCACATCCAGCGAAGAAGTTTTCAAGGAGGCTTGGATCAGTCCCCGGCCGTCGATATGGGCGAAGTTCGCGGGCACGCGGCGTATGTAATGCCACTTCGAGCCTCGCGGCTTCAGATAGCGCATTGGGTCGCGAGCGATGACGACGGCTGACTTTTTACGATTGCCCACGGCGATCCTTAAGGGAGGCTTTGTGGTGCAATCTGTAGTGCAGAAAAGGGGAAAACGTCAATTCCCCCCGAAGGGGAATGCCTATTTGTATGGGAAAATCAAATAGATGACCCTTAGGTCAATGGTGCGGTCGAGAAGACTCGAACTTCCACGGGTTGCCCCACAGCGACCTCAACGCTGCGCGTCTACCAATTCCGCCACGACCGCATCGTGGTAGGTGCCGAATTGCTCCGGCGGGGCTGCATGTAGCAAAAGCCTCTGGGGTGCACAAGGGCATGACGACAGAAATTTGACGGGAAAAGAAACTATTTCAACAGCCTCCCCGCGAAGCCCTGCAAACGCTGGACTCTTGTCGCGCGCCGTCCCATGTACAGGGGATCAAAACAGGAATGCAGACGGAAATGCAGCGCGAAAATCTGAGCCAGGACATGTTCGCCCCCCCGGAATCACCCCCGGTTCGCTGGCGGATCGCCCATCACCTCGTCGATTATCCACAGGCGGTTGAAACGATGGAGCGCGAAGCGGCCGCCATTGCCGCCGGCACCGCCGACGAGCTCGTCTGGCTGGTGGAACACCCGCCGCTCTATACCGCAGGCACCAGCGCCGACGCGGCAGACCTCGTGATGCCCGATCGGTTCCCAGTGTTTGCGACCGGCCGCGGCGGTGAATACACCTATCACGGCCCTGGCCAGCGGGTGGTCTATGTCATGCTGGATCTCAAGCGTCGGCGACAGGACGTGCGGGCGTTCGTCGCCGCGCTGGAAAGCGTTGTCATCTCGACGCTTGGTTCGATGAACGTCAAAGGCGAACGCCGAGAGGATCGCGTCGGCGTCTGGGTTCGCCGTCCGGAGAAACCGTCACTTCCGGACGGGTCTACGGCTGAAGACAAGATCGCGGCGATCGGCATTCGCCTGCGCCGCTGGGTGAGCTTTCACGGTTTCTCGCTCAACGTCGATCCGGATCTCGACCATTTCGGCGGCATCGTGCCCTGCGGCATCCGCGGCTACGGCGTCACCAGCCTCGTCGATCTCGGCCTGCCGGTGATGGTGCCGGATGTGGACATGCGCCTGCGCGAAGCCTTCGAAACGGTCTTCGGCCCGACCCGCAACGACCAAGCCTGAATTTGGGACTATTAGGAAGAGGGATGTTTCAGGGCGCTTCGATGAAGCGATCCCTGGCCCGTCGTTCGCGCCAGATCATGAAAAGTCCTGACACGACGATGATCGCAATCCCCAGCCATTTCGAGACCGATGGAAAATCTCCGAAGATGAGATAGCCAAGCGCTGTCGCGGTGACGATCTCGAAATAGGCAAACGGCGCCAGCAGGGAAACGGGTGCCGCCTGGAAGGCCTTGACCACCAGGAGGTGGCCATAGCCCGAAAGCGAGCCGAGGATGACGACGAGCGCCCAGCCGAGCGCGGTCTTTGGCAGAGACGGCTCGAAGTCCGCGACACCCATTTGATCGCCGATCGCAATCACCCCCACCATGAACAGCGTTCCGCCGATACCGGCAATCGTCTGCATCGTCAGCGGGCTGTCGGCCGTTCCGACGGCCCGGTTCAGCAGGAGATAACAGGCAAAGACCGAGGCACAGGCGACCGGCAGCAACGATGTTGCGCCGAAGACGGCGAAGCTGGGCTGAATGACGATCATTGCACCGGCAAAACCTACGGCAATTGCCAGCCAGCGGCGCCAGTCGACCTTCTCGCGCAGGATCAGCGCGGACAGGCAGGTCAGGATGAACGGCTCGACGAAATAGATCGCGAACACATCGGCGAGCGGCATGTATTTCACCGAAATGAAGAAGAACAAGGCCGCCGCCGCCAGAAGAACGCCGCGCAGCAGGTTGAGCCAGAGCCTTTTCGGGCGCAGCGCCCGCAGACCACCAACGGTAATGAGCAAGGGCAGCGTGGCGACAAGCTGGAAGAAGAATCGATAGAACGTCACCTGTGCCGGCGCCATGCCCTCGACGACAGCCATGTACTTGGCGATCACATCCATGCCTGGCAGGATGATCATGGCAAAGAGCATGATGGCGACGCCCTGCATTACCGTGTTCTGGGGATTGGCTGCTGTCGATGCAGACGCGGTCATGGGCTTGTTCCGATTGGGCTGCGCCACTTTAGAACGTTCGCAGCACTTTTCAACGCATACGGGTACGACACGGTAAGACATGTTTCATGGTCGGAGCCGCTTTTGACCGTGTTTTTGCCGCTGCGGGGTGGTCCCTGACGGGCCGAATGCCTATAAGCTCATTTCATCTTCCGCCCCGGAGGAGAAGCGCTCTTACTTCTCTGATCAGAAACCGGGACCTTTGAACGTGACCGTGGCAAAGGAGATATCCATGCGCTTGTCCACCGAAACGATGATTGCTCGCCTGCGCGACACCGGCGACGGAGATACGTTGGGCGGGCGCATCTGGCGCGCGCGCGACGCGGCCAACCTCTCGACCAAGGACCTTGCCGATCAGCTCGGCGTCAGAGTGGAAACGGTTGCCGCCTGGGAGCGCGACCGTGCGGAGCCGCGCACCACCCGCCTGTTCATGCTCGCCGGCGTGCTCGGTGTTACGCCCGCCTGGCTGATCGCCGGCATGGGCCGCGCGCCGGATGATGAGACGAAGACCGTTTCGAGCGAGAGCCTTCGAGAGCAGCTGGCTCTCGTCAAGAAATTGCACGAACAGACTGGCAGGGCCATTGCCGCTCTTGAGATAGAGCTCAATCGCGTTCAACAGACTATTCGTTAGTTCATTGCCGATTCCAACGGGCGACATTGGCCGTTCTGTCGATGCCACCCGAAATCATTGTTAGTTCAAGGAGAAAATAGATGGATGTACGCGCCGCCGTCGCCGTTCAGGCCGGCAAGCCGCTGGAAGTGATGACCGTTCAGCTCGAAGGCCCGCGGGCCGGCGAGGTTCTGATCGAGGTCAAGGCGACCGGCATCTGCCACACCGACGATTTCACGCTTTCCGGCGCCGACCCCGAAGGTCTGTTCCCGGCGATCCTCGGCCATGAGGGTGCCGGCGTCGTCGTTGATGTCGGCCCGGGCGTGACCTCGGTCAAGAAGGGCGACCATGTCATCCCGCTCTATACGCCGGAATGCCGGACCTGCCCGTCGTGTCTGTCGCGCAAGACCAACCTGTGCACGGCGATCCGCTCGACCCAGGGCCAGGGCCTGATGCCGGATGGCACCTCGCGCTTTTCGATCGGCAAGGACAAG
>NZ_LMCO01000042.1:0-4075 GCF_001424825.1 Ensifer sp. Root31
ACTGTCCGGCTTCAAATCGGAATCGTGTCCGGCATGAGATTGGAATACCTGTCCGGCTTCAGATTGGAATAGCCGTCCGGCATCACCGGAATACGCACTCGACGATATTGGAGTCAATCTCGATGCGGCCGTCACCGAGAAAGCGTTCCAGAGATTGTCGACGGGTCATTGCATAGCGGATCGCTTCCGCGGTTTTGGACTTGCCAGAGACCTTCGCCAGCTCCTTTTCCCAGATGTCAAAAAGGTTGGCGACAATGGCCGCAGACCGCTCTTGTCGTGCGGCAGCACGGATGTTGGCATCCTTTCCCCGTAAGCATTCGCCGAGGACCGCAGGGTCAGGTTTTTTTGCGCGATCGGCGCTTCCACTTTGCGGCGAGAGCCTCGACGTTTTTGCGGAGATTGGCGGCGTCGACGTCGCCAGGATCGTAGTGTGCGTCGCCCCACCATTCTACAAGTTCGTGGTGACGCTCATGGTTGGTGTCGGCAATTGCCTCGCGGAACTCTTCGTAGCCCCATGGGCCGCCGACATCCTCAGGTGGACATCGTCCGACAACCTCGAGAAGGAAGGGATCATCGAAGCCAGCGGTAGCCGGAAAGGTCTTTTCGATTTTCACGGTGTGCGTCCAGCCGTCGCCGAAGTCATAGAGATACTTGAATGATCTCGCGCCGATATCTTCGATAGCGGCAAGAAGAGTTTCCTTGCGAGCATCGATGGGGCCATCAAAGCCGCCATCAGGCACGCCGAACCCGATGTCACGGATCCTGAACTCATATAGATGGCTGTTGGTCCAGCCGAAGGCCTCCTGAAGAATCTCATGAAGCCGATCAAGCCGAATGCGGAATGGGACGACAACGCGCCGCATCACCAAGGGATCAACGTCATCGAGCGTGATCTTTAAGCGAACGAGAGGACCTGCCATCAGGCCGCCTGCCTCAGTGGCGATGTCGTGGTTTTCCGCCAATTCCAGGGGAGAAGCTCATCGATCCGGCCGGCTGGATGATCGGCGATGCGGGCGAGAACATCTGCAAGCCAGGCCTGTGGGTCAATGCGGTTCATTTTCGCGGTGACGATCAAGCTGTACATTGCCGCCGCCCTCTGGCCCCCTCGATCGGACCCGGCAAATAGCCAGGCCTTTCGTCCGAGCGCCACACCGCGCAGCGATCGCTCCGCGCAATTGTTCGACAAGCAGATACGACCGTCGTCGAGGAAACGGGTGAAGGATTCCCAACGGTTCAGCATGTAGTCAAACGTCTTTGCCAAGTCATTGCCGCGCGACAACCTGGCGCGTTGTTCGCGTATCCATATTTCCATGTCGTCGATCTGCGGCTTTGATAACTGCTGGCGGATTGCCTTTCGTTCATCCGCAGTGCGGCCATTGATCTGGCGTTCGATTTCGAACAGCGCGTCGATCCGCTGCACCATGTTCAATGCGACTGGTGAGATTACGGCGGCACTTTTGCCTTGCGCCTTTCGGCGCGCATTGGTCTCCAGGTCAGCCTGCGCAAAAAACGGTCGTCGCGCGTGCGCCCAACACCCCGCTTCATAAATCGGACCCGGTCTTCGATCAGGAAGATAGAGCTGGCCATAGCCCGTATACGCATCCGCCTGAAGGATGCCGCTATAATTGGCCAGATGCGCCTGTGGATGCTCACCGGCCCGGTCACGGGAATAATAGAACATCGCCGACGATGGCGCCGCTCCCCCAAACGGAGCATCGTCCTTGACATAGCTCCATATCCGACCGGTGACGGTCTTGCCCAGAGTGAGAACCGGCACGGTCGTGTCATCACCGTGGATCCGTTCAGACGCGAACGTATGGCTTTCAATCCGCCGCACCAGCGGGTCAAGGACCTGGCAGCACGCGCCAATCGCGTCTGCTGCTGTCGACAGACTGATGGGCACACCTTCCAGAACAAAACGTTCGACCTGACGATTGAGGGGAATGTGCTGGCCGAACTTATCGCAGAGCATCATCGCCAAAAGGCGCGGACCAGCCCATCCTCTCGGGATGACATGGAAGGGTGCAGGTGCCTGACTGATCTTCTCGCAGTCACGGCAGGTGAACTTTTCCCGCACCGTCTGAATGACCTTCCAGCTACGCGGTACGCTCTCCATCGTTCGGTGATGTCTTCGCCGAGCTTGCGAAGCCGTTCACCGCCACAGCAGCTGCAGACAACCGGACCAGGCACCACAACACGCTCACGCGGCAGATATTCAGGGAAGGGCTTCTTGACAGGCCGCTTGCGCGTAAAGCCGGTGACCGCAATCGCCGCGGCTGCAGCAACGGCCATTTCGGCGGCAAGCTCATCTTCGGTCGCCGTCGCTTCGGCGTCCTCAAGCATCAGCTCCATCTGCGCAATCAGCCGCGCCGTCCGTTCCGACTTCTGACCGCGCAGTTCCCGTTGCAGCTTTTCGATGTAGACTTTCTGGCGAAGAATGATGGCCTGATCGTCGGCCTCCTTGGCCTTGGCAACAGCCAATTCGGCCAAAGCTGTAGCCCGTTCCGCCCGCGCTATCGCCAGCTCTGCTTCTAGGGCAGCAGCATGATCACGGTGATTTTCCGAGCCGGTTTCCATGCTCGAAGTGAATCACAAAACCACTGATTTGCATAGCTTTCTTGGTGTTTTCAGACGGAAAATCCCGCCCAAAATACACTATCCCGCGCTCGTCGGCCGCCATGTCTGCTGCGGGTTTCGCCAGTCAATTCCCTCAAGCAAATACGACATCTGGCCAGCCGTCAGCGCAATCGCTCCGCCCTCCGTCGCCGGCCAAATGAAACGGCCGCGCTCGAGCCGCTTTGCGTATAGAGATAGGCCAACTCCGTCATGCCAAATAGCCTTGATCAGCCGACCACTTTTCCCGCGGAAGACAAAAACGTCGCCCTTGAACGGATCACGACCGAGACCTTCCTGCACGATCAGAGCCAGGCCCTGCATCCCCTTGCGCATATCGCAATGGCCGCTCGCAATCCAAACACGCACGCTCGAACTGATCGGGATCATTTGAGCGCACGCATGACTGCCGCGGCAAGATCATAAGGTGCCGCGGAAGCAATCCTCACCTTCGTGCCGTTCGCAAAGTCCACAACGATGGTCGCCGCGCCACCATCGCTGCAGCCAGGGACGTCCAAGACAGTCGCCGGCACGAAAGCAGGTCCATCTTTCACCGACAGCGCTTGGCGGCGCCAAGTGTAGATCAGACCCGTCGAAACATCAAAGCGACGCGCCACCTCCGAGACATTTGCCCCCGGCGCAAATGCCGCCTCCAGAATTTCCAGCCGATCATCTGCCGACCAACGACGACGCCGTTCTTGACCCGTCAGCAAAATTGCCTGTGCCATCGTTCCTCAACGCGCTCTTAAGTCCACTCTCAAGAGCGCAAAATCACGATATCGCCAAAAATTCGCAAGGCGGTCCACGCCGGAGGGATAGCTTTCCCCGGATCTCGTCCTCGACCTTCCACAACTCGCTCATCGCCTTCACCGAGGCTGTCGCGGCGTGATTGATACCACCGATATGCAGTTCGTAGGTAAGCGCGAATTTCCCCGCACCTTCTGTGATTGAGTGAGCTTTGGCGTATCCGTTGCGAGCGCCCCACAGCCATGGGCGTGACGCCGATCCTCAACCCGGACTAAGCGTCGTTGGCGGGAGCGCCTGGGTTGAAGCGCATCGGCTGGCAGTGCGCGTAAATGCCTTCGACCGCGAACGGAAGCGTACGCCAGGCATCTTTGAGAATGGCTTCGGGAGGCTTGGGGAATGCTGTCGAGATCATTTGGATCATCTCAGGCTTTGTGCAGTGAAGAAGAATAGCCATGATCGGATCGCCGGTCTGCTTTTGAGCGAGTAGCGGTGCCCATTCCCCGAGATTTAAGCTGATGGCTCCGAAGAACCCGTCGGCCCAGTCGCCAGCAAGCACTTCGCCCTCGTCAGTCCGCATTAACACTGGCGCATAGCGGCCGGGCGCCGTCAGCTGGTGGGCTATGAGGTTATAATGATCGACGATCGTATCGATCACCGCCTGGATCTTGCTGCCGATGAAGGCCCTCTTTTCGTGATCGCCAATGACGTGGATCAT
>NZ_LMCO01000042.1:4081-4711 GCF_001424825.1 Ensifer sp. Root31
CCTCCAGTTGCTCCAAGGTTAAAGGTTTCGCACGCCTGGGCCGCTTCACGCAGCTACCGCCATGTTCATATCGGGATGTTCTTTCTTCCATTGCCATGGAAGGCAACGCTCAAGGGAGGTCGATTTTATCTCGCCCGACACGATGCGTTCAAACACGTCGTTGAGCCAGGTATAGGGATCGAGGCCGTTCAACTTGGCTGTCGTCAGCAAGGAGCCTAAAATGGACCAGGTTTCGGCGCCGCCATCACTGCCAGCAAACAGACTGTTGACGCGTCCAAGCGCAATACCTCYCATATTGCGCTCCACGGTGTTGGAATCGACCTCAAGCCTACCGTCYTCCAGGAACAGCGTTAGGCCAGACCAAAGACCCAGAGTGTACTTGATGGCAGATGCGACAGGGTCCTTGGCGGATACATCCTTGATCGTATCCATCAGAAGCGCTTTCAGGTCAGCCATCAAGCCTTTGGTTTTCGCCTGACGAACAGACAGGCGATGCTCGGCGCTCTTGCCGCGGATTTTAGCTTCAATCGCATAGATTTCGGCCAGGCGCTCGATCACCGTTTTGGCCAGCTCCGATTTGTATTTCTTATACACATCGACGAACTTGCGGCGCGCATGGGCCAGACAATA
>NZ_LMCO01000042.1:4731-11687 GCF_001424825.1 Ensifer sp. Root31
CTTGCCCCGACCTTGGGCAAACACATAGGCAACCGCAGGATACGCAGGACCGTTCCATGGGCGATCGTCCACCGCATGCGCCCAGAATTGACAGATCTTGGCGCGTTTCCGGCCCTTTTTCAGGACAGGCATCCGGGTCTCGTCCACAAACACCCGGCTATGGCTGTGAATGTAAGCTAAAAGCTTGTCGTAGAGCGTTTTCAGCCACCAGGCTGACCGCCAGGTAAAGTGACGATCTTCCAAAACCTTCGAATAGAGACAGACCCCGCTGCCATCCCACCACACGATCCGGACACGGTCCTTCCGCTTGGAACGGAACACGTAAAGGGCGTTATTGAAAGGATCGAGACCGCCATCCCTGACCAAAGCCATCAACGAAGCCGCTCCCTTGCGAAAGTCGACCGGTTGGCAGGAGACGTAAACGACAACCCCAGACGCGATCATGCCTTGCGCACCGCCCGTAGGATCTTGGCAAGATGATCCGGCTCGGTATCTCCGGCCACGCGCACCACGACGTCACCCATGACGATCTCCACCGGTGAACTTGCAACAGCTTCGACGCGCGCGAAACTAACCCTTTCATTAGCCTCTTTCGAAAGGGGCACCACCGATCCCGAGGCCAATGCCTTGCGACGCCACCCGTAAAGCTGCGAGGGATCTAGCCCCTCAGCGCGGGCGATCGCTGATACATTCGCCCCCGGCAGCATTGTCTCCGCAATCAGCCGAGCCTTCTCAGCATCCGGGCCAATCTCGTGGCGTGCGCCTCGTCCGTATTGGTGTCGCCGTCAGAACCTCAAAGGCACGAGCCTGATTCACACTGTCGCTCATAGGTTTCTCCGCATGATTCATGCCGAAAATGAGCGATCTTTCGAAACCGCGCTACGTGGGATGGCCTACCCGCTTACTCTCAATCCGACCTGCGGCGAAGTGGACGGCATCCGATGGAGAGCCCTGGTGGGCCGCTTGATCGCCGACCACTGTTACCGGCACGAACATCGCCTGCTGCGCGCAGACCTTGGCCGAGGGACGAGAGGTCAGCCCGGCATCCCGACGCCAAACATTCAGCAAACCGCGATTGACGCCCCAGCGCCGAGCAACGGCCGAGATGTTCACTCCGGGTTCCGCGCTTTCCGCAAGGATCCGCGCCTTCTCCTGGTCAGTCCAATTCCGCCGCTGGCGACGACCCGTGATCACCTCGATCCGACGATATTTTCCCTCATGCCTGGCTTCATGCATGCCTTCATCCATGACTTCAAGCATGGCATCAGCGCGATCTCCAACCATCCCGTTCCGCTCCTATCGGTGAAGGAGCTTATCTCGCGGCCCCGATCACAAAAGGAAAGGTGGGCTGTTCGTAGCGCTCACAATGCTCCGATCATCAGCAGATCGTAATCTTTCTTCTCTCGCTCTGTGTGACGCATTTCAGCCTCCTGGTGTCGTTGCCACTAGGACAACGCCGCTCCTTGGCTGAAGTTGCAATTAGGCACGCGGCGGTCTACCGCCACCTCGCGTTCTTTTCGCCTTCCATCATCGCTACCGCGTCTGCTCCCATGGCGCGGCACATGGTTTCGGGCAAGGACTGGTGCCGTGTCTAACAAGATACGAGAAAATAAGAAGCTGGCAGTTGGCGCGTCGGTCGGCAATGTGTTTGTCGACGAGACACCATCTACGAACGTTGCTCGCAATAATGAGGAGTGCTGGTCTAGCCCAGGTTCTCCAAGATCATCCCGTCTTGCCCCGATTCCGGATCGCTATGGTATCCTGACCATGCTCCCTTCACAAAGGGGCGGGTCAGGGTCAGTCCTGTCGCGCTTATAAGTTTGTGTAGCGCTTGGGGGGTGTAGCCCACTGCACCTCTTGGGACGTCAAGATTGTTGATGAAGCAACCACGGGCGTCGGGTTCGTTCTGAAAAGTCAACGACCACTGTGTCAGGTCACTAGAACGAGCTGACTCAAGGACTTCAGGTGTAAGCACAAAACACGATGCCCAAACTTTGCCGCCCGGTTTAAGTATGCGACGGCATTCTCTTAGATAGTGAGAGATTTCGTCGTCGAATAAATGGGTGAAGACGGACCAGAAGATGACCCTGTCAACCGAGTTATCGTCCATGGGGATCTTGATGTCCAAGGTCGACATGGTGCCGGTAGGATTGTGCAGATCATCCTTTACATCGAAGCGAACAAAGCGAAAGTTTGGGAAAATATTCGAGATGTTGGCTTTGTTCCAGGCGATCGACCGCTCGATAATGTCAATCCCGAGGTATCTGCCTTTCGGCAGCGCTGTCGTTAGCGGGATAGCGCTCCTCCCCACACCGCAACCGATCTCGACGAATGTGTGGTCTGGCTCGACGCCTATCTTATCTCGGAGTTCGGCGAGTTGTCCTTCTGCGTTTGCAATGAACGCATCAGGGCCGGAGCCGGTCATATTGATCAAGTCGAACGGGATTTTGAACCCAGAATAATGTAGATGGTCTGTCACCTCGACGACCGACTCTGGCTGGTCGGGGGTGGCTTTCACGATCGTCGGTCTATGTCGCCATTTGAACAGTTTTGCCAGCATTTCCCCACACCCCTTTTCGACTTTGGATTGTTACAACTTTCATAACGCTCAATCGTATTGGCAACAAGAGGTTGTGAATTTACGCATCGACGTTCCCCGAGAGTGCGAAGGCGGTGAACATCTCGGACCTCTGCGGTCCACTTGAAATCCTGGGCACGTCAGGCATAAATGGCGCGTCTGTGAATTCGAACGCTCGGACGGGGCCTCTTCTCCTATTCGTAGGAGAAGAGGCTTTTTTGTTCCGAAAGCGGGCGCCTGTCGTGCGCGGCTAGGCAGACGCCACACCAGCGACAAGGCAAGGATCTTGGGGAAACTGCCGTCGGATAGCCGGATGGTTCAAGCTATCGCGCCCGCTGCCCCTGAGGGCGCGTCCACGTGAATGAGTCCGAAAGCTTTGGCAACTCTATCTTGCGGGCTCTTTGATTTTTCGCGCGGCATCGGAATGCTCGCCGCAGGCTTGAGCGACGATAGCCAGGCAGCGCTGTCTCTCAACTGAGATCGCATCGACAACCATCTGCGTCGGGTCGCGCTGACCCCGCATTAGGTGTCGAGCCGTCACGGTCCAAGCTAACTGGGCAATGTCATCTGCAGCCATGATCCGTCTCGGTTGAAATCCAACCAAACTTAAGCGCTCAGGCTTTCGCGAGCGTTACCTCAACCATCCGAAAAGGAAGACAACATGAACCGACGCATCAACGCGGCGGGCCTTGCGCTCGTCAAACAGTGGGAATGCCTGAAAACGAAGGCCTATCAGGATGTCGCCGACGTCTGGACCATCGGTTACGGCCACACCAGCGTGGCCGGCGCGCCTGTGGTGAAGCCGAGCACGCCGGCGGCAAGCGCGTGAAGGGCCTCGTCAACCGGCGTGCCGCCGAAGCTGGCCTTTGGGTGAAGGGCGAGTTCGTCTCGAGCAACACCGTCGAGGCTTCCACTAAGGCGCCATCGACCGAGGTTGCTGTCATCGGCGGTAGCGGCGCCGCGGGCGTCGGCGTGGCGATCGGCCCAGCCATCCCTGACGTGGTCGACGCGATCAGTGGCCAGCAGGAAGCGCTGACGAGCGGCCAGTGGGCCCGCATCATCGTCGCCATGGTTATCCTCGGCCTCACGATCTACGGCATCTATCGCAAGGTGCGGTCGTGAGCCCGAACACGATCATTGGGGCGGTCGCTGGCGCGGCGCTCGGCGGGCTTTTCGTCTTCCTAGCTGCCACCGCTTGGTGGCTGCCGGCAGCGCGCAGCGAGGGCAGGGAGCTTGAGCGCTCCGCCCAACTCGCCCGCTCCATGGAAATCATCAAGGAAAGGAGCCAGACCAATGCGGCGGTCAATTCTCTATCTGATGCCGATCTTTGCCATGAGCTTGGCGGCATCTGGGTGTTCCCAGACAAGCGGTGCGACTGACGGCGCCGGCTACGCGATGCTGACGCTGTCGGGGGCGATTCGTCAGTTCATTATCGCCAACGACCAGCCGTTCGCGCGGCGGGTCGCATCTCACAATCGGACGTGCGCGGCGCACGCCGGTTGCTCGAAATAACCATCAGCATTGCATTGCGGACACGAGGGGCATTGATGCGGCAGGAGCATGGAACGATGGAACTCCCAAAACGCGCTCAGAGACTTGAGTGGAACCTCAACACGATCATCCAGCTCGTCACGCTGGTCTGCATGTTCGCAGGCGGCGTCGCGATATGGGTTGAGAAGAGCCGGGATATCGAAGAGTTGCAGAATTGGCACGCGGGCCATGAGCTGCTGCACAAAGAGCGCCTCGTTGAGGTGAAGGCGGTCGAGGCTCGAAACGAGGAGCGTTTCCGCTCACTCGAAGCCGACGTGCGCAAGATCGAGAACCTCACCTATCGGGTGACAATCATGGAGCAATTCAGCGGCTCTACCACGACGGCGATCAAGGACCTGCAATCGCTGGTTAGCCAGCAATCTGGAGGCTTGAAAGTGATGAGAGAGATTTTGCAGCTAGAGTATCCGTTTTGATCAAGCTGGTTTTGGGGTCCATTTTCGTTCGTCACGCAGGAGGGCGTTTGCGAGGACGATGAGCTTTCGCATGACGGCGGCGATGGCGACTTTGGGTGGTTTTCCGTTTTCGGTGAGTAGCTTGTATTTGGCCTTGAGGTCCGGATTGAAGTGGGCTGCGACGAGGGCTGGCATGTAGAGTGCTTGGCGCACGGTGGCTCTGCCGCCGGTGATGAAGGCGCGTCCGGTCCATCGCCCAGACTGGCGGCTTATTGGTGCCAGCCCGCACAGAGACGCGGCAGCCTTCTCGTCGAGCTCGCCCAGTTCAGGCATTTCGATGATCAGCGCAAAGGCGCTGACAGTGGAGATGCCGGGAATGGACACCAGGATCAAGAAACGCGCCTTGAGACTGTCATCGGCCTCGATCAACCGCATGATGGCCTGATTGATATCGTCCATCTGGCGTTCGATCTGCCTGAGGCGAGACGCGTTCTGCCGCTTGAGCAAAGGCTGCGTCAGGTTCTTCGCTCGGTTTTTGGCCGCCGTCCTGTCCTTCACCAAGGCCAGACGGGCGACGTGCAGTTCTTTCAGATCGTTGAGAGCATCCGCGGTTGCGTGCAACAGACGCGGTTCGAGCAACAGGCCATAGCGGGCAAGTATTGCGGCGTCGATCCGATCCGTCTTGGCCAGTTTGCCAGACGCTTCGGCAAAACGGCGGGCAAGCCCGTGGTTGACCTTGGCGAGCGCCAGACCGTGGCTAATCATGCAGCGCTCGAATGCTTTGTGGTAGGCACCGGTCGGCTCATAGACGATACGCGCGACCGCCGCACCGCCGATCCACTTGAGGATTGCCGCAAATCCCGTGCGATCATTGGCAACACGCAACCTTCTTCCATCCGGCAGGCGATGAAGGTCGATATGGTCTTTCGAGATGTCGGCGCCGATAGTATCCTGGCTCATCTTTTCCGCCTCCTATGCTTGTCATCCAAGGCAAGACCTTGGGTATCCGTTCAGGACGATTGGAAAAGATGGGGGCGATCAGACTCTAGCCCGGCCCTTAAAACGGCCTCGCATTTCACGATCCATCCCCCATCGCCGGACGAGGGTGACCGCCCTCTCCGGCGCTTCTTTCTCTCACAAGAAGCAGGAATAATCATAAGACAAGCGTTTCCCTCTCATGCTGGATCGTATCCGCATGAGCTGAAGTAGTTTCTGCATTCTTTAGGCGCGACGAGATGGACGAGCTTGCCAATCATGTCCCACAGACCGGACACGGTCCGCTCAGCTGCCTTCCTCAGATGTGCCTTGAGCTTGGAGAAGGCCTTTTCGATGGGGTTGAAGTCGGGACTGTAGGGCGGCAGGAACGCCATTGTTGCGCCCGCCGCTTCGATCAACGCTCTTGCTGCTGGCCGTTTGTGGCTGGAAAGATTGTCGAGGATCACGATGTCGCCGGATTTCAACGTCGGGACCAGGACCTGAGCGACATAGGCCTCGAACCACTCGCCATTGATCGGACCGTCGATGACCAAAGGCGCGACCATTCCGGTATTTCGTAGACCGGCGACAAGCGTCGTGGTCTTGCGATGGCCATGGGGGAAACCCATCCGTAGCCGCTCACCCCTGGTGCATCTTCCATGAGTGCGGGCCATGTTGGTCGCGGTCCATGTTTCGTCGATGAACACGAGCCGCGACGGATCAAGATCGAGTTGCTCGTCGAACCACCGCTGACGGAGTTCCAAGACGTCTGGGCGTGCTTGCTCTATCGCGTGGCCAGTCTTTTTTTGCGCGTCTGATTGTGCCGGACAAGGAAACGGTGCAGCGCCGACTTGCTGATGGCGATGCCCTGAGCTGCAAGGGCATCCCGAAGTTCGAATAAGGTGCCGTCCCGGTGTTCCTCAAGCCACGACTTGATCGCGTCGGCGTTGGCTTCGGTTTTGTGCGAATGACGGTCTCCACCCAGCGGGCCGGGTCGAACATGGCCCTGACGGACTTGCAGGTTTCGCCACCGGCTCACGCTGGCCGCACTGACGCCAAAGCGCTCGGCAGCCTCCCGGTGCGACGCTCCGGCAGAGACGGCGGCAAGAACACGTGCGCGAAGATCAACGGAAAGGGCTTTCGACATTATCTGCCGACCTCCATCGGCAGAAAGTTTGAATCAGAACGCATCTGATTTGCAAAGCCCAAATGATTCAATCAGTCAGGGAAACGCTCTAATTGAGGGCGGGCACCTCAGACGCTGATGATGAAACGCCCAACAATCACGGCCTCCCGCCCATCGAGCCCAGTCTAGTCAGGCTGGAGGAGTCTCAACCCCCCGCTGCTTCTTTCATTGACGCAGCCTGTCGCCTTGCCTAGCTGAAGATCGATGATCTGCCAGCATTCATATTCGGCTGGCTTTTCGCTTTGCCTGGCCTCAAGTTCGACGAGTGCTTCCA
>NZ_LMCO01000042.1:11707-17998 GCF_001424825.1 Ensifer sp. Root31
CAGGATTGTGGCTAACGAAAACAGGGGCTTCAATACCATCGAATGCGTTATAATTCATGCTGGCAATCCATGAGTAAATGGGTGGTAATAATAGCGCGATGGCAGCTTCCGTTCAGAATCCCAATCGGTGCAATTTCTAATTTAATTGTAGCCAGGCGAAATGTGAAGTTCACTTAGAAGTAGAATTCCCATTTTCTGTAACTTCTACGTCGTGCCCGCCCTGTGGCACCTGCTATGGCGTCAATCCTTCAACCATGGCATATCGCCAAACATAGTTCTTGGGGGGCAACCACACGATGCATGATGAGGCTAAGACAGGGCAACAACGGGATCTACTAGAAGCGACTTTGGCAGCCGCAGCTCAGGATCAGCGAACGGTAGATGACGAGCGCCGCAGCACTACGCCTTTGTTGGATGGGATGTCCTTTTACGACAGCATTAGACACGACGATGATCGCGGTAGCGTAACTGAAATGTACGATCCGCGATGGGGCTGGCACCCCGATCCGCTCGTCTTTTCCTACGTCTTTACGATCCGGCCCGGAATGGTAAAGGGATGGGGGCTGCACAAGCAACATGAGGACCGCTATTTCGTTTTGAGTGGCGAATTGGAGCTCGTGCTGTACGATCCGAGGCCAGAATCGAGCACGTACTGCAAAATCTGCAAGGTCTACCTGTCAGGTAGTCGACCTCGCCTTGTAAACGTACCTAAGTTCGTTTGGCATGCGGACCGCAACATCGGGACGTCGGACGTCGTTGTCGTGAATTTTCCAACCATTCAGTACGACCATTCGAGGCCTGATAAATACAGGCTTCCGATCGACACCGATTTGATCCCGTACAGCTTTGAAGGCGCCAAGGGATGGTGAGACAGCCTCGAATCTCCATTCTGATGCCGACCCATACGCGGGTCGACGTTATCGGAATCGCGATAGAATCCGTCTTGAAGCAAACCGTTGATGATTTTGAACTCCTTGTGGTTGGGGACGGCTGCGCCCCAGGCACGGCGGATGTGGTTGCCGGCTTCAGGGACGATCGAATTCGGTTCTTCGACTTACCTAAGGCGCCTTATTTCGGCTATGCGAACCGGAACATCGCCCTTCGCGAGGCGCGGGGGAGGTTCATAGGCTTTGCCGCGGATGATGACATTCTTCTGCGGGACCATTTTGAACTGCTGATAAAGGCTCTCGGACACGGTGCCGCAATTGCTCACAGTCAGGCCTTATGGGTTTCGACCGACGGCATAGCCGCTCCATTCATGACGAACCTCGAAATGCCGGACGAGCTTTCGCATTTTATGGAGCGCAAGAATACGATCCCGGCGAGCTGCTTTCTTTATCGAGCTGATAGCCTCCCATCACTGGATGCTTGGCCGGAAGAACTTCCGGCTGCTGCCGATTGGCGCCTATGGCAGCGCATAATACGTGAAAACGCCAAACCCGCCGTGGCCTATTGTCGGCAACCCACGGTGTTGCACTTCTCTGCCAAATGGAAGCGTTCTCGCGAATCTGGGATGGGGCAATTGGCCAGTATGCTCTCTATCGCAGATGTTGCTGATTGGTGGCCTGCAGAACTGCGGGTGCAAGTCCCCTCGGGGCAGCCAGAGCAGCAAGCGTACTCGGACCTGCTAAACGCCAACCCGGAGGGGTGGACTGGCGCACTCCGGCAGGCGACGCGAGACCTTATTGCTCGCTTGGCCTGGGACGACCTGCAGGTTGTCCGCCCAGCATTAAAGGCCGCCGGCGAGAAGTCCGCGACCATGCAGGCGGAACTTGTAGCAGCGCGTGCGGAAACTGCGGCCCGCCGAGCCCGCGTGCAAGTAGCGGAAGACGGCTGGGCAACGGCGGACAATGAAGTAGAGGCGGGCCGAACGAAAATTCAGTCTTTGAACAATCGCCTCAACGAAACCGCACAGGAATCCGCATGTCTGGCAGCGGAGGTCGAACGACTGGCAGACGAGGTCAAGCGAATGCGGGCATCTCTGGCCTGGCGTGTGCACGAAACAATTGAGCGAGTCCGATGGGGTCGGAACAAGGCGTCCTGATTGGCCGCCGGGGGAGGCCCTTACTCCTTCCCATCCAGGATAATCCGCAACGTCCGGATCATATTTGCCGCATACGGGCCATAAGCGGCAGCGCTGCGCCGAGAGCAGCCTTGCGCAAGACCTCGTACTGGGACGCGATGGTCGACGGTAGGATCGGGCATGCCGCTGTCGCGGCAAGGTTTACCTGCCGCTTTTTTTAGAACCCGCTCGATCGATCTGGGATGAAGCTCGATGTCGAGTTCCTGGCGGAGCAGCTTGGCAAGTTCCCGGGCGCGAACGGGTTCTCCTGGAGCGAGCTGCGCCTGCAGAAATGCCACGACCTTGTCGTCGATCTTGTGGGGCCCCCGGGGCCCCGGCTTTGTCGGCACCAGTCCGGCAATGCCGGCCATATCGAAGTTCACCTTGGCCTGGTAGTAAGTCGGCCTGGAAACTCCATACTCGTCGGAGGCCTCCGTCACCGACACCTTGTCGATGGAGACGCGACGCAGCATCTCGTATTTGACCTGCACGGCGTCGTGCGGATCGAAGAACTCGCTGCCCCGAAACTTTGGATCGCGCACCTTCTCGGGGGTGGGATTGAACGTACCCTATCAGGGCCACCAATGGTCGCCTATAGATTTGAAGACAGCAGAGGTGGGCGCTGCGTGGCCCGTCACCTGAGCAGCTTCAACGGCATTCTTCAGGTCGATGGGCACGGCGCCCTCATCAATTGTGCTGACCATATCGACCCGCAGACAACCCTTCCCCTTCTCAAGCTTGGCGGCGCGGATGTTTCGCAGGTCTTTGAGTGCGAGCTGGCGCCGGTTCTCATAGCTGCCGAAATTCTTGAAGTGGTGCTTGCCGGAAGGAATATGGCCGGCATCAACGGCCGCCTTAACATCGGGAATGCAGGCGAGATATGCGAGTTCGTTGAAGTTCTGCTCGGTGGCAATTTCATTGAACGGTACTGCATCCATCGTCCTGCTCCTGTGGCAATCAATGGGTCGAGCGCGCGGGGATTTGCAACATCATCCGCTTGGCGCTGGCCGCCATAACGGAGAAGTACGAGGCGGCGGCTTGGGCTTCGACCCTCATCGGCTCGTCGGCGTCCTGAGCGGCCTTTACGGTTCGTTCCAGGTCGCGCTCCATGTTTTCCATGATGATCTTGACAAACTCGTGGGGGTCGTCCGTAAGGAGACTCATGCGGGTCAACAACTGCATCGAAAGCAGAGTCGTGACGCGTTGCGCGGCTGCAGAATTGCGCACCGATGCTTCCAGCTCGGCCAGCCTCGTTTCGATGTCCCTGGTATCTTCCATGGCCTCCCGTCCTTTCAGATCGGTTCTTGTAAACAGCATACCCTCAAACAACAAGCGGTCGAATCGGCATGATATATACACTGGCCCTCGACTACCGCTCTGGGCAGATTGCAGGAGATCGCTGACAAGTGGGTAATCCCCGTTCTTAATGGGGGCTCTTCGGGAGAATTCACGCAGCCATTCTTAGTTTATGCTTGGGAGCGACCCCGCCAATGCCCATAGGGGCTGTTCGTTGTTGCAGCTCTATAGCCACTGCGTGGCGAATTCCTGTGCCTCCTCAATGCTCTCGCTGATCTATTCGTCGAGCCATTCCGAGGCTTGTTTCCCGGCCAATTCCATTAGTTTGCCCCATGAGTTTGCAGCTCATATATTCCGGATCTTTGTCGACTCGTATGGCCAACGGCTTGCCGCGCTATTCGATGATCCGGTTCAGGCTTCGGATGACGTGCTCGGAAGGAAGCGAGAGGCATCGTCGCTCTTTGCGTTTCCGATTGCCGGCGGGGTTCAGGGATGATCCCAACTATGCGGGCGTTCGTTCTACAGTTCTACCAGTTGCCTTATGGTTGCCGCTCAAATTCACCTTTTCGCCTTCTAAGAATTTACTGGCAACAAAGTGGAGCGGTGTCAGCGCACCATTCGCGGCTCACACTGGCAATCACCCTATACCGTAGTCCTCAATTTCTGACAGAGCGTTTCATAATCCTCGAGCCAGTCGACATCTGACGCCAGTGCTCGCGCAACTCGTCGCGCGTCAAGGCCGCGGCCGGACGCATGATCATGCGTGATCGACCGATCTTTTTAAAGTCCACTAGCGAAAGCAAGCTATCGGCCCCTTGCGGAAGTCTATGGGATGGCTTGAAATGCCGACCCCACGGCTAGAATCACCCGCTGCAAATGTGCCTCGTCGACGTCGGCACCGGCACGGACAATGACGTCGCAAATTACCACCTCGATTACAGTGCTTGTTCCAAGCGACACGTTACCTGTCTGTTGAGCCGGACGTCGCGGCGATACGCGTTACCCATCCCCGAGCATCACGACGCCAGCCAAATAGTTGTTGCGGATGTAATCCAATGCGATGCGCAGTCGCCGAAATGCTTAGGCTCCAGCGCTTCATCGACTGCTCGCGCCTTCAATTCGTCAGACCAGCGTCGGCGAAATGGGCGCGGTGCGTCTTCAAATCGTTCGGGTACGGCCTCGATCGTATGGAAGGTTCTCGTTTCAGAACTAGGCGCAGACATAAAAGCTCAAGTCCGTCGAATCGTTCGCCTGCCATATCCGACGCGTCACCACTGCCGCCAGATGGGGTCTCCTTACCGCCTACGAATCGCAAGTGATTCTTTCGGTTCAAGATCTTGACCAACGAGCCTGGGTGCGAGTCTGACGCGTCTGGATGGAAGACGGTGTCAGCGACTGCTTACCTTTGGGAATCTCCCGTGCAATAGAAGATTCAGGCTGACGCGCCTGCGATCGGTTCGGAACAGATGTTGCTTGGCACCGGCGACTTGGAACAACATTCACGGTGCGCTACGAGCGGGGCCGCTAAACCGGTCAAGACGATTGTCCGAAATGTACTTCTCACAGATTTCGAGGTCGTGAGAAAGTTCTCTAATACGACGTTCATCATCTCGGCTCCGCGCGGATGCCAGTTCAGCCCGAAGCCGATCGCGTTGAACAAGATATCGCTTTGCGAAATCAGCAGCTCGTTTTGCGGCGTCTGTCATTCTATCATTTCCTATTGGTTCCAGGTGGACTTTCAAGCCGGAGGGCCATTAACACATCCCAAACGAAGGTTCGGCGTGACCATAAGTACGCAATTTCAGAGCTCTGCTTTGCGCGCTTTGGCATGAAGTGGCTTCGGATCTTGACGAGTGCTTCTTGGTGGCATCCGAAGACCGTGCGTCAGCACGTGGTGTAGGGTATCCGACCAGATGTATCCGCCTTTAACTATAGGATCGTCATATCCTTTAGGCGGAATAATTTTTGAATGCGAACTTCGGTAAAGTTCTTGCATCCGTGGGTCCTTTGAATTCGACATAGTAGCTTCATGCAGGTTCCGAAACTTAGCATAATGAGTCGCTCGATCGGACGCCGTTCTAGGATCTTTAGCCAATTTACTCCACTCCTGCGGCGTGTGAAGGGCTTCGGCACCTCACTGGTGCCGGCCGACGCTGGCATAGGCAAAACCATGCTTTGCCACTTCGTCGGGGCGATAGATGTTCCTGAGGTCGACCAGCACCGGCGCCTTCATCACGGCTTTCAAGCGGCGGAAGTCTAGCGCCCGGAACTCGTTCCATTCGGTGACGATCACCAGCACGTCAGCCTCGGCCGCTGCCTCGTAGGGATCCTTGGCGAAATCGAGCCCCTCCATCAGCTTCTTGGCGTTTTCCATGCCTTCCGGGTCATAGCCGACGACATGGGCGCCGGCGTCCTGCAGGGTCTGGACCACGGTTATCGCCGGGCTGTCGCGCATGTCGTCGGTGTTCGGCTTGAAAGTGAGGCCGAGGACGGCAACCTTGCGTCCGCGGACATCGCCGCCGGCAGCCGCGATCACCTTGCGGCCCATGGCGCGCTTGCGGTTGTCGTTGATGGCGACGGTGGTCTCGACCAGCCGCACGGGACTGTCGAAGTCCTGGGCGGTCTTGACCAGCGCCAGCGTGTCCTTCGGGAAGCAGGAGCCGCCGTAGCCCGGGCCGGCATGCAGGAACTTGCCGCCGATGCGGCCGTCGAGGCCAATGCCGCGGGCGACGTCCTGGACGTTGGCATCGACCTTCTCGCAAAGATCGGCCATCTCGTTGATGAAGGTGATCTTCATCGCCAGGAAGGCGTTGCCGGCGTATTTGATCAGCTCGGAGGTGCGGCGCGAGGTGAAGACCAGCGGCGCCTGGTTGAGGTAGAGCGGACGGTAGACCTCGGTCATGACGTCGCGGGCGCGCGCATCATCGTCGGCA
>NZ_LMCO01000042.1:18008-23691 GCF_001424825.1 Ensifer sp. Root31
GGATTGGAAACCACGGCGAAATCGGCGTCCGGGTTGGTTTCGCGGATGATGCGCTCGACCTCGTCGCCGGTGCCGACCGGAACCGTCGACTTCGTCACGATCACGGTGAAGCCCTTGAGGTTGACGGCGATCTCGCGTGCTGCGGCGTAGACATAGGAGAGATCGGCGTGGCCATCGCCACGCCGCGACGGCGTGCCGACGGCGATGAAGATCACGTCGCTGTCGGCAACCGCCGAAACGAGATCCGTGGTGAACGACAGGCGGCCGGACTGGACATTGCTCGCAACGAGATGGTCGAGGCCGGGTTCAAAGATCGGGATGCGCCCCTGCATCAGCGCGTCGATCTTGCTTTCGTCCTTGTCGAGACAGACCACGTCATGGCCGAAATCGGCAAAACACACACCCGAAACAAGGCCGACATAACCGGCGCCGATCATCGTGACTTTCATAGTAGAGCCCCTAACGCAATCTGAGTCCGAGACGCAAGTAGTGCGCCATCCGTGATTGCATCACCGCTTACGTGCAACACGGTGTGATGTCACTTCGTTCAGGTTTGAATCCGCAATTTTAAACCTCGACTATTCGACCATCACCGTCGGGCACTGATTATCTCCCCCATGCACTTACTAAAGGGCAGCACTTTGGGCGCAGCGCCCGCTGATTTTGATAATGTCGACAGCGCTCGGCGGACGACATTCTCGCATCCGTCAAGCGCTTCTGTCAGAAGGTCGACAACAGCTTATGACACGAATTTCGGATTCAGATGACTAGCACATTCAACGGTACGGTGCAGTACGAACATAAGCCGACGCATCACCGAGATCGGTGCGAATTCTGCGTGCGCGAGTTTGCAACGAGTGCACGACGACGATAACGTGCGCGCCGAAGCATTTAGGGGATAGAGATTTGTCGGATTATTTTAAAAAGTATGAGGGCTTCTGCCCTATCTGCCAAAAACAAACTTCATTCCAGGCAACAGGCGAGTGGTTTCGAGGAAGGCTGATCTGTTCCTCATGCCCTAATGGCTCCGTCCCGCGAGAGCGTGCGTTGGCGCTGATTTTGGAGGAGACCTACCCTCATTGGCGATACCTGGAGATCCATGAATCGTCTCCGATTAACCGTGGAATATCGGTGAAGCTTGCCAATGAGGCCAGGCACTTAGTTCAGACCCAGTATTATCCGGACCTTCCGCGCGGATCGACCGAACGTGAATTCAGAAACGAAGATCTGCAGAATCTCACATTCGAGGATCAGGCTTTCGATCTTTTCATCTCGCTCGATGTTCTGGAGCACATTCCGGACCCGGAAGCGAGCATCAATGAAATATGGCGCACCCTGAAGCCTGGGGGCGCACTGATCAGCACGTGGCCCGTTCGGAACTACCAGGTTGAAGCTATCGATCGCCGCGTGATCTTCAACGAAGACGGCACACTCACCCACCTGAAGCCGGAAGAGTGGCACGGGAACCCTGTCAGCGACAAAGGGGCGCTCGTCACCGTCGACTACGGCTACGACATCCATAAGAAAATTGCTGAATGGAAGCCGTTCGACGTGCGAGTGTACCGCTTCGCTGATGCAACACATGGAATCTTGGGAGAGTACACCGAGGTGTTTCTCGCGCGCCGACCGCTAAACTCGTAATCGCGGCACTCGAAAATTTAGGGGACGAATATGAGTGGTGAGGCAGGCGGGTCGCATGCGGTAGGCTGCGACGGGGTGCATTCCCGGATCTGATCGCGATTGATGCCCTGAGAGAAGTAAATCATTGAACCGACGGACTTCCCACCCGTTTCATCCACTCTAATCGGGCGCGCATTCTGGCGGACGTCGGCCAGACCAGGCGGTGGTGAAACACTAAGAGGATGGGCGGCCGCAACTGGTCTAGCGACGACCTTTGGGGCGTCAACAACGTTCAGAGTATCAGTGTCGAAGAAGATGCGCCTCGGTGGTTCTCCGGGGAAATTGACATTTATGCTCGCAATCGCACCACCACCAAAATACAGATCTCCAAAGGATGGCAAATTTGGCACTGTTCCGCCGCCTGCGGCAATCGTCTGGTGTCCTGCAGTCGCGATGATTGACCGGTGCCACTCGCCACCTGAAGGCGATGCAGCCACAATGACGTTTTTCCGATCCGGGCCATAACGCGTGTAGGTCACAATTGGCTTTCCGGCAGGTGTTACGATCACCCGCGCTGAATTGAGGAGGCCTTGGTTCTCGCCGGTGGCTTCGATCATGTCGCTATTGCCAGGATCCAATGGTGGGGTAACTGGCCTCCCGTTGTGGTCTGTCCACTGGACAAAATCACGGGTGCGAGCATAGGTGACCGCATAATTGGTCGCTAAGTCAGGGGAACGTCGCCAAACGACGGCAAGGTGAACGTAGCCATCTCCGGCGATCCGGAAGGCTGATGGATAGGCATTTGTCGGCGAACCGCTCCACGTGGAGGCGAAGATTGGGGTGTTCAGTGCGCGTTGCCAGTTTTGGCCATTCCGTACATTGACTAACCACTCCCCGTTTCCGCTCATGCCGCTCCTGTACGCGAAGTAGAGTTTACCGTCAGGGCTATTCAAAAAAGTGGGGTAAGTGACCTTGTCCTCGTCGCGGCCAATCATCGGGGACAGGGACATGTCGCTAACGCTGTCAGCACTAGTCGCGGCTCCGTAGACGAGTGGACTGGAATGCATGTTGGCGGCAACTTGAAGCTGCCCGTTGCCGTCAAAAGCAAGTGCCACGCTATTATGGCTGTCCCAACCGGCGAATTGAGAGGGAAGCCGGGAGCGACACACCACACCCGAGAGAGGGTCGAGCTGGGCAACAGTCAGCCATCTGTCGGCATCGTAGTATCCAAAGTAGATCGTTTTGCCGCGAGCGATCGCGTCGAATGTGACGGTGGTGCCGGACCAGGCATTGTCGATCGCTATGCCGCTCCGCCCCCCGCCGACCGGAACGGGAGCGCCTTGATGGCATGTAAAGGCGCTCGCTGCTGCGCTGCTAAACAGCTGCAGCAGCACGGTTCCAGCGAGAAGCCAGGGGCTTAGCGGCGGTACTTTGATCATTTTTTTAAGCCGAAGTGTGTATGTTTGAATTGCAGTCGCTTCGACAGTCTCTTCAGACTTGGAGCCCTTTTGAGGTGTACTGAATTCCCGCCGCCTTCCATGCGACAGTTGTCAGCCATCGATGGGGAGCAATCCATCCGCTGCGGTCCATTCCAAGTTGCTCGAAGTGAGTATGTCTAAAGCCGTGGTTGTCGAGCTCATCAACCATAGGAGCGTATCGCTTGTCTTCGGTGGTTATGCGCTCTGTATTGTCGATTACGATTATCCCGTTGGGTGCCAAGAGGTCTAACCGCAACGCCTCCTGAAGGCAGAGGAGTCGGTCTCGACCGTCGATAGATATCAAGTCAAACTTAAAATCACCCACGATCTCTGCAACCTTGGTGGAGTATGGTCGCGGCAGAAGGTGCACGTGCGCGTGATTTACCCCTTCGATCTCTAAGTGGCCGATCACTTTTTTGCTCCACGCAACATCGTGTTCGAAGCTTATGAGCAATGAGGACTTGAACGCATAAAAGAGCGTGCTCGAGCCACAACCAAACTCCAGAACTCGGGGGAGTTGAAGCGTCCGATCCTTCGTCCCAGCTGAGAAATTGCAGATGAATTCGACGGAGTCATCCGTCATCCAAGGCACCGAGCGCATGTTTTTCCCCTTGTAGAACTATAGCGGTAGCCGTGGATACCTACAGCGGGTCGAGCGGCGCATCAATGCAACCATCTCTCCCTGAACATTCTCCGAGGATATAGTCATGAACCGACGCGTCAACGCCGCGGGCCTTGCGCTCGTCAAACAGTAGGAAGGACTGAAGACGAAGGCCAATCGAGACGTAGGCGGCATCTGGACCATCGGTTACGGCCATGCCAGCGCGGCCGGTGCGTATAGCGCGACAATCAGCATGATACGGTCATCCCGACCGCGACATAAGAATCTCATCCTGATTGACGCTGAATCTCACCTTGATTGCCGCCGCGCAGGTGCGCCTGCGGTGACGCCAAATATGGTGATCGCCGAGGCAAAAGCCGAAGAAATCCTCCGTGCCGATCTTGCCAATTTCGAGGAGCGGGTCTCGCGCCTGGTGAAGGTGCCGCTGACGGATAACCGGCATCATTGACGCGTCGTTTGCGGGCGGCGCTTTCCTCTTTATCCGCAAGCGACTCGATCCGGCATGATCCCCTGGCCGAAGATCCTAGGCGGCGTGCTCGTGCTCGCCGCCATCAGCTGGGCCGTCCTCGAAATCCGGAAAGACGGCGACCGATCAGTCACCAACGCATTCGAGAGGCAAAATAATGCGGCGGCACATTCCGCGGGCGATGCTCGCTTTGACTATGACACTTGCCCTGGTGGGCTGTGGGACTTCGCAATCAGCAAGTGCCGACGGCCTGCGGCGGGTCGTCGGAACTGACCTGGTCGGCGCGCGAGGGGCGACGCCGGCAGATCAGCGAAAGATAGACCGGACTGTTGTCGGCCCTTGCACCGGCGGCGTCTGGTCGAATGCAGCATGCGTGAGGCACGGGGAAGGGCGGCAATGATCGACGCGAGTGTTCACCAGCAGCTCGGCAAATTGATCGCTGAGGTCAAGAACTTGCGGAAGGACTTCCGAAGGTCGGAAGATACGTCGGATGCCAGTCGAGCATCTATGCATCGGCGCATGGATGATTTGGTCGAGCGGGTTGGCACCCTTGAAGGTACCACTGCTGTGCAGGAGGACACTTCCGACATGCGGCCAGTGACTGAAGATGTGCGGACATGGAAGCTAATGGGCATGGGGGCACTTGGCGTCATGGGCATCGGTGGGCCGGATTTGGAGTTACCTTCGCGGACACGCTGAAGCGGCTCGTATTGATGCTAAAAGTTGGGTGACCGGTCGTGCGGGTCCGTTGTCTGCTATTCTTTAGACTTTCCCGATCAAGAGCCTCTAGACGATGGCCGATAGAAGCGCGCCCACAGTTGCCGAACCAGACATGACACCAAACTCGACGACGCTCGGAGACTGAACGTATCCTGGAACGTTAAAAGCTGCGCCAATCAGACCGCCGAAAATGGCGGCACTGCGGATATTAAGGCCATTGCCCATACTCCCTCCCTCCGGCCTATCTGAAACGCGGGGCCGGCTGCCATAGCTGGTCAACCCGATGGAGAAGATCAGCCTCATTGTTCTTTGGCGATCCGACCTTCGAGCCTATCTTCCACATCGTCATCAGCTCGGCCGGGAACGGCCCATTAGGTCGTGCGCCTCGGGCTCCGGCGACAGCCAGCGATCGTAGTCCTCGGGATGGAGGCGTGACAATCATGGAGCAATCCAGCGGCTCTACCACGGCGGCGATCAAGGCCTGCAATCGCTGGTTAGCCAGCAATCTGGAGACTTGAAAGTGATGAGAGAGATTTTGCAGCTAATTGAGGGCGGGCAGCTCAGACGCTGATGATGAAACGCCCAGCAATCATCTCTCTGCGTCTGGCCTCCCGCCCATCGAGCCCAGTTTAGTTAGGCTGGAGGAGTCTCAACCCCCCGCTGCTTCTTTCATTGACGTAGCCTGTCGCCTTGCCTAGCTGAAGATCGATGATCTGCCAGCATTCATATTCGGCTGGCTTTTCGCTTTGCCTGGCCTCAAGTTCGACGAGTGCTTCC
>NZ_LMCO01000042.1:23710-40307 GCF_001424825.1 Ensifer sp. Root31
CAGGATTGTGGCTAACGAAAACAGGGGCTTCAATACCATCGAATGCGTTATAATTCATGCTGGCAATCCATGAGTAAATGGGTGGTAATAATAGCGCGATTGCAGATTCCGGTTAGGATCCCAAATCGGTACAATTTCTAATTTAATTGTAGCCAGGCGAAATGTGAAGTTCATTTAGAAGTGGAATTTCCACTTTTCTGTAACTTCTGTGTCGTGCGGCTCGCGGTTTAGCGGCATGAAGTTGGCCACTCACCTCCGCGTGTGTCGAAAGCTCGACAACGACCTTTCCAGTTATCGCCGACCTCAACGATCCATTCCTCCTCGATGCCGTCGGAGGATGTCGGCGGTCCGTGGGGATATGAGGAATTCCGCGAAGCGCTTGCCAACAAAAACCACGAGCGTCACGATGAGCTTGTCGAATGGTGGGGCAACGATCCCACCGCAATCGATGCTGCCAACCTTCGCAACAACGTCGATGCGCTAGCCGCCAAGTGGAAACGTCGTTCACGCAAAAAAAGCCCGAACCTGCGGCCCTAACCGAATGCTTACTCTGCAGATCAATCGTGAGTGAGACGAACGCCATACTTTCCTTGCTGACCGATAGGCCGCGAAATATGCTCCTTCATCGAAAGGTGCGGAACGGAAGGTTGAAGATCGCAGGTTGAAAATCGCAGCGGAGTTCTTTGGTGCGGAACGAGGCTGCTCTGCAACGTTTTGACGCCGGGCCTGTTGAAGACAAACTGCCGTTGTCGAATGAGACCCTAAAGCGATTGCACGGCGTGACTGTGTGGCATCATACTGCACGAGTGGAACACCCCCAGGACCAAGCCCGTGGTCTGAAGCAGAAGATATGAAATTTACCGAAGAAGTCACCCGCCTTACCTACGACATAAGGCAGTAACTCGGGCCTGAATATGAAATCATCAACAACATCGCCGATCTATTGAATCCTGTTGAAGAACACGGCAGCCTCGTCACACTTCAGCACGACTGGAGTAAAGCTGCTTAGATCGACTACATTCTGCCACCTGTGGTCCTCGCCGGTTGAATACTTGGTGCGTCATGACGGCTTGAGTGCATCGCGCGTACGTTTCAAGGAGATGGACCTCCAGCGCCGCAACAAAGTTCCTAAGCGTCGCGTCAATGCGAAGCTGCGTGCCGATCGCACGGAAGCGACCCATTCCAACCATGTCTGCCATGGACTTCGTTCACGAGCATGCTTATCACACGCCGTGTTCATGGCACGGACGTCGACCAGCCCCGCAATCTGGCAAAGTCAGTGACGGTAATGTAGATCGGCAGCAGCCCGTTGAAGCTCTTCTCATTGACATCGTGACACGGGTGACACATAAATTGTCTTATTCCGAGGGGAGCACTTCACAGTGCTGAGATGGCGGCGAGCCGGACCCTTGAACCTGATCCGGGTCATGCCGGCGTAGGAACGGGAAAAGAGCCGCGTTCGGCAAACTAATCGCGTCTTCGCTTTCACCTGGGTCTCCGTGATGTTTTGTCTGGAGATCGATCGATGCTGTCTTTCGCCAAGTCGCCGCCGGATGGCGGGTTTGCATTTCGTCCGGGTCGCTGCGTCGGTTGAACGGCGATGCGCCTCGCATTCACATTCGTCCGCAGTCTTGCTGTGGTTGCTGTCCTCTGGCAGCTGGCGGTGCTTGTTTTCGCGCTGCCGCGCTATCTGCTGCCGACGCCCCTCGAGGTCTTGGCTGTTTTTGGGCGGCAGCCGGCATTTGTGCTCGAGCAAAGCCTGGTGACCATCGCCGAAATGCTGGCCGGTCTCGCGGTCGGCACGGCGTTCGGCGTAGTGACGGCAATTGGGCTGGCGGCTTTTCCGCGGCTCGGAAAGCTCGTCTGGCCTTTTGTGCTCGTCCTTCAGGCCTTTCCCGTTTTCGTCATCGCACCTTTGCTGGTGCTGTGGTTCGGCTTCGGCATGGTTTCGAAGATCGTGATGGCGGCGATCATTATCTTCTTTCCCATTGTTTCTGCATTTTCGGACGGCTTGCGCCGGACTGATACACAGATCCTCGATGCCGTCGCGCTCACCAAGGCGAGTCACTGGCAGGCGCTAAGGCTCGTGCGCCTGCCGCTGGCGTTGCCGGGGCTGGTGACCGGCCTTCGCGTTGCTGCCCCCTTGGCACCGCTCGGCGCCGTCGTTGGCGAATGGGTCGGCGCCTCGGCCGGACTCGGCTTCGTTATCGTCCAGGCAAATGCCCGCATGCAGACCGATGTCGTCTTCGCTGCGATGGCCATTCTCGCTGTGCTTGCCGTCGGCCTCAGGTTGCTCGTCGATGAGGCAACCCGTCCCCTCGCGCACTGGGCGCGGGAAACCTGAATTTCTGAGATCAATTGGGAGAGTTCATAATATTATGATCTGCAAATCTCTGCTTTCCGCCAGCCTCGCACTCGGCGTCGTTTTTTCAGCCGGTTCGGCAACGGCCGCCGAAAAACTGACAGTGATGCTGGAGTGGTTCGTCAATCCCGACCATGCTCCAATCGTCGTCGCCAACGAACTCGGTCTGTTCGAGAAGGCGGGGCTCGATGTCGAGCTCGTGCCACCGGCAGACCCTTCAAGCGTTCCGCGTCTCGTCGCTGTGGGGCAGGCTGATATTGGCGTGCACTATCAGCCGAACCTGTACCTTGACCATGCTGCAGGCCTGCCTCTGGTTCGCATTGGCACCCTGGTCGAGACTCCGCTCAACACCGTCACTGTCCTTGACGACGGTCCGATCCGCAGCCTTGCCGATCTGAAGGGCAAGAAGATCGGCTTTTCCGTTTCCGGTTTCGAGGATGCGATGCTCGGCCGAATGCTTGCCTCGGCCGGTCTCAAGAAGGAAGACGTCGAACTCGTCAACGTCAACTTCGCCCTGTCTCCGTCGCTGATCGCAGGCAAGGTCGATGCAACGATCGGCGGCTTCAGGAATTTCGAGCTTACGCAGATGCGGCTCGAGGGGCATGAGGGCAGGTCCTTCTTCCCGGAAGAGCATGGCGTGCCTGTTTATGACGAGCTCGTCTTCGTTTCCGACAAGGCAAAGGTTGCCGACAAGCGCTTGCGGCCATTCCTGGCCGCGGTGGAGCAGGGTGCGATTTTTCTCACCAATCATCCGGACGAAGCTTGGAAGCTGTTCGTCAAGGCATATCCGAACCTCGACGACGAACTCAACCGCAGCGCATTCACGGACACGCTGCCGCGTTTCGCCAAAAGGCCAGCGGCGCTCGACCGTGGCCGCTACGAGCGGTTTGGCGCTTTTCTCTCCGAAAGCGGGTTGATCGGCAAGGCACCTGATGTCGACGATATCGCGGTGGAAATCCGATGACGGGTACATCGGACTTCGTCGAAAGTGCTGCCGCATCGCTGGCGCTTGTGCGGGAGCAGCGCCCGCGGGTGCATTGCCTGATGAACACGGTGGTGCAGAAGTTTGTAGCCGATGGGTTAGCAGCGCTGGGTGCGATCCCCTCGATGACATCGACACCGGAGGAGGTCGAGGCTTTTGCCCGCCGCGCCGATGCGCTCGTCGTCAATCTCGGTACGCTTGATGAAGAGCGTCGGAGGGCGATCCGTTTGGCAGCGGCGGTTGCGCGCGATGCCGACAAGCCGTGGATCGTCGATCCGGTGCACTGCGACTATCCGCCGTCGCGGCTCGCCTTCGCCCGAGAACTCATCGCGTCCGAACCTTCCGTTGTTCGCGGCAATGCCAGCGAGATGGACTTTTTCGGGGAGGTCAATGGCGCGCTGAAGATCAAGACCGGGGCAGTCGATGAACTCACACTGGATCTACATACGATCCGGGTTGAGAACGGCCACCCCCTCATGGCGCAGGTCACGGGTACCGGGTGCCTCTCGGGCGCCTTGATCGCGGCCTTCATGGCCGTCGAGCCGGATCGCCTGAAGGCCGCCACGGGCGCGCTTTTGACAAGCGGCATCGCCGCCGAAATCGCTGCGGAGCGTTCGAGTGGGCCGGGTACCTTCGAAGCGCTCTTCCGTGATGCGCTCGCAGCGCTGCGCGCAGAGGATATCATTGTCAATGCCAGGATTTCCCATGCCGATGGTTGACTACCGCCTCAACGCCCTCGTCGATGCGCGCCTTGGGGACAAGGCGCATTTGGCTGATCTGGCGCGCATCGCAGCGCTCAATGGTGCGACGCTGATCCAGTATCGCGACAAGACAAGTTCGACACGGGAAATGATCGAACAGGCACGGGCGATCGGCGCTGCTCTTTCAGGCAGCGGAGTGCCCTTCGTCGTCAATGACCGCGTCGATGTAGCGCTCGCATCGGGCGCTGATGGCGTCCATCTCGGTCGGGACGACATGGATGCAGCCACGGCCCGTTCGATTATGCGCGATACCGCGATCATCGGTTTGACGGTCAAGAACGAAGCGGACGCACAAGCCGCGATTGCCGCGCCGATTGACTATGTGTGCATCGGCGGGGTCTATGAAACGCTGTCGAAGCACAACCCCGACCCGCCAGTCGGCGTCGAAGGGTTCGCTACGCTTCGTGCGACGCTTCTGGCGGCCAAGCCGGAACTGCCTGTCGGAGCCATTGCAGGTATCAATGCGCAGCGCGCCGCGGACGTCGTTGCCGCGGGAGCGGGCGGTGTCGCGGTCATCTCCACCATCTTCGCCGCTTCAGATCCGGCAGCGGCCACGCGCGAATTGCGCGCCTGTATCGATAAGGCTCTGAGGGAGGCTTCGCGATGACCGCCATTGCAGTCACGATTGCGGGCTCGGATTCCGGCGGCGGCGCGGGTATCCAGGCAGATCTGAAGACGTTTTCGGCTCTCGGTGCCTATGGCGCAAGCGTCATCACTGCGATCACGGCGCAGAACACCAGGGGGGTAACGGCGGTCGAGGATATCTCGCCGGCAATTGTCAAAGCGCAGATCGATGCGGTGTTTTCGGACCTTGCTGTTGGCTCTGTGAAGATCGGCATGGTGTCCCGCGGCGAGACGATCGCGATCATAGCTGACGGACTCCGCCGATACGGCAAGATGGCCGTGCTGGACCCTGTGATGGTCGCCACATCTGGCGACGCGCTGCTACGCCCAGATGCAATTGCTGCGTTGAGCGACCAACTGCTGCCTCTGGCGCTGATCGCCACGCCCAACCTGCCGGAGGCGGCATTGCTGACCGGGCGCGCGATCGCGACAGATGAGGCAGAGATGGCCCATCAGGCGCAGATCATTCTGAAGGCCGGCGCGCGTTCGGTGCTGATCAAGGGTGGGCATGGGCATGGCCCTGAAGCGACGGATATCTTCTTCGACGGAGGAGACCCCGTTCGGCTGACGGCGCCGCGCATCGAGACGACGAATGATCACGGCACGGGATGCACGCTGTCGGCGGCGATCGCTGCCGGGCTTGCAGGTGGAATGTCACTCGCAGACGCCGTCATTGCCGCCAAGGACTATCTACACGGCGCCATCGTTGCCGCCGGCGATTTCAAAGTCGGGCAGGGACGGGGACCAGTCCACCACTTTCATCGCTGGTGGCAGCCCGATGTTCGCTAACGCGGCGCAGGCGTTATCGCTGCGACTGGAGCGAATGCTAGAGCTTGCCGGAGCGTTTCTGCTTGCGCTCCTGCTCGTCACCACCACCCTCCCGGTTGTCCTCCGATATGTGGCGGCACGCGGTTTTACCGGGGCAGAGGAAGCGGCGAGCTGGTTACTGGTGGCACTTGTCTCGATCGGGTTGCCGCTTGCCTCGACCGCTAGGGGAATGCGGATCGATCTGTTCGAGGGAGTTACGCCGCTCGTCGAAGTTCATTGGCGGCGGCAACGCCGAATCGTGGCTCTGGCCAAGGCGCATCGCGCTTCAGGATCTGCGCGCATTGGTCTCCGGCACTATCACTCTGCTCGCTTGTATCATCCTGAGGTCCGGCAGCGGTAGAGCGGCGCTCGATCTTGGAGCCGTTTCACCGTTACTCGGCCTTTCCGTCGATGGCACCGGTGGTGGGGGCCTATCAGGCGCTTCGCGGCGTCTCCTTCCTTGTTGCCGTCACCTTCGCCAGCGAAGTCGGCGATGTACGCCGCTTCGACAACCCGCGGCAGTTGATGGCTTTCCTGGGCCTCGTACCCTGGAACGGTCGACCGGCGAGACGGTCAAACGCGGCGGCCTGACGCTGGCCGGAAACCGCCGCGCGCGCCGCGTCCTGGTCGAGGGCGCCTGGAGCTATCGCCATCTCGCCAGGGTGACGGAAACCATTCGCGTCCGGCTTAGGGTCTGCCGAAGGCGGTGCGGGAGATCGCCTGGAAAGCGCAGACACGGTTGTGCGGCCCTCACCGGCGCCTGACGGCTGCGGACAGGAGGTGCGGTTCTCAACCCACGGTATAAGAGCTGGATCAACCGTCGTCTGAAGGCCCATCCCGTCGCGCTGTCCATCAACGGTAACAAATCGGTGTCAAAGACATGGGGCGCATAAGTTCGCGCATCACCCTTGACCACGGTCATAAGAGGGTTCTCACTGCCCTAGCATCGGTCTACATTGCCGCGAATCATATGCCACAAGTTGACGAATGCAGGGCCCACAACATGGTCACGCGCCGATGAAGTCGAGTATTGCTCATCTCCCTGAGCGTAAGCAGCGTGAGCTCGCGCGCGTTGTCGAAGTGTTGCACGAGGAGTTCGAAGATGCGCTAAAGGACGGTACTGCCGACTTCAAAAAACGTGGTCGAATACTGAAGGTAATTCTGTTCGGCTCCTACGCGCGCGGAAACTGGGTGGATGAGCCGCATACCACGAAAGGCTATCGCTCGGACTACGATATCCTTGTCGTTGTGAACAACAGCAAGCTGACTGACTTCGCGCGCTATTGGTCGAAGGCACAGGACCGCTTGCTGCGTCACTCCGGAATTGAAACACCCACGAGTTTGATTGTCCACTCGCGCCGTGAAGTGAATACCGCGCTTTATGACGGCCGCTATTTCTTTGTCGATATTCGAAACGACGGGATCGTGCTCTACGAACTAGATGACGAACCACTTGCTGTGCCGAAACCGCTTTCGAAAGTCGATGCCTTGCGGATCGCGACGCAGTACTTCGAAGACCGTCTGCCGCATGCAAGGGTGTTTTCTAAGACGGCCCGCTTTTGCGTGTCGGAAGGGGATCTCAAGGAAGCTGCCTTCCTCCTGCACCAGTCGATCGAACAATCCTACGCCACGCTTCTTCTGGTACTGACCAACCACAGCCCAGCCTCCCATAACCTAAACTTCCTGCGTGGTCGCGCCGAAGAGCAGCATCGCGAGCTGGCGGAGATCTGGCCGCGCGATCAGCAACGCTTCGCTGCTTGGTTTAACATTGTCAACGAAGCCTATGTAAAAGCGCGTTATTCCCGGCACTTTGAAGTAACCGAAGAAGCCCTGTTGTGGCTCCTGAGCCGGACCGAGGCACTCATCGCTCTCGTCGAAAAAGCCTGCCGCACCCACCTTGAATCGCTCGAATCAGAAACTGGAAGCCCCAAAGAACCAAGCGAATAAAGCACGACACCAGGTGTCTGGCGGTATCTTGATCAAGTATCAGTTTATGTGATGGGGCGCCAACGGATCCGGGTTGCACCATTGTGTGCTCGCGGCTTGCGGCGTCTCCTGCGAAGGCGGTAGCAGAAGGCAGTGAGGATAGGGGCGGCCGCGTTGACGGCATCTCAAGCACATTGCGCATGAAATGCACCAGGTGCCTTTGCCATGTCGCGTACAGAACCCTGGTGAGGGCCGCATTGAGGCCTTCCTGCGCATCGGAAAAGACGAGCTTCGCGCGGACCTGGCCTCGGCCAGGAAGTCAGGGCCGTATCTTAGATCATAATTCGTCCCGACTACGCCTCTCCCCGCTCCATCGCCAGTTCTGCCTCGAGGCTCTCGGTGTCGCGGAAGATCGTGGCGACCGCCAGCACACGTCCGCCGCGCCTGAAGCGCAGAAGGCAGTCCCTAGCGGGAATGTCGCGCTCGACCTCGATCTCGTCCCATCCCTCGGCATGGCCGACATAGTTGATCGGGACGTCGTAGTGCTGGCTCCAAAAGAACGGCACATCCGTGAACGTCTTCCGGCGTCCGAGCATGTTGAGTGCGGCCGCAGCACCTTGCCGCTGCGCGACCACCCAGTGCTCCACCCTGATGTTCTCGCCGCTGTGGGGATCGGGCCACCGGGCAATATCGCCGGCCGCATATATGCCCGGTACGCTGGTCTCAAGATAGGCATTGACCAGCACGCCCCGATCGGTGGCGAGCCCGGCCGCTTCGGCGAGACCGACCCGCGGCCGCACGCCGATGCCGGCAACGACCATGTCTGCAGCCAGGATGCCGCCGCTGCTCAGATGGATCTCCGTTGCACCGATGCTCGTCACGGTATCCCCAAGGTGGAAGATGACGCCATTTTCCTCATGCAGGGCGCGGATGAAATCGCCGATCTGCGGCCCCAATATCCGTTCCATCGGCCGTTCGTCGGGCGCCACCACATGCACTTGGACGCCGCGGGTCCGAAGAGCGGCGGCAACTTCGAGGCCGATGAAGCTGGCGCCCAGGACGACGGCGCTGCGTGCAATGCCGGTTTGCGCGATGATCTTCCGACTGTCGGCAAGCGAGCGCAGCGTGTGGACATGAGACTGGTCGGCGCCGGGGATGGTCGGGCGAACCGGTTCGGCGCCCGTTGCCAGCAACAGTCTGTCGAAGGCGACCCGAGCCCCATCGGCGAGCAAGATTTCGCTGGCGCGGACATCGATGCCGGCAACCCTGGTTCCGAGGCGTAAGTCGATGCCGTTCTTGGCGTAAAAGCCCTCCTTGCGCAGCGGGATCCAGTCCTCCGGCGCCTTACCGGCGAGATAGTCCTTCGAAAGGTTAGGGCGGTCGACGGGCAGCGCCTCGTCATCGCTGATCATGACGATGGCGCCCTGAAATTGTTCGCGCCGCAGCCTCTCGGCGGCGGCAAAGCCGGCGGCGCCACCACCGACGATGACGATCTTTTCGGGAGCCGCCCCGGCATCACCTTCGCGTGGGGCAGGCGTCTGCTTCTTGCGCTTCTCGCCAACGAATATTTTGTCGCCGCGCTGTTCAACCGACCAGCATGCGAGCGGCGATAACGCCGGAGCACGCAGGGCTTCTCCGGTGCGCAGATGAAAGCAGGCGTGATGCCAGGGGCAGCGGACGGTGTCGTCGGCGATGAGGCCATCGACGAGCGGCCCACCGTAATGCGAGCAGCTGGCGGCTATCGCGAATATCTCGGATCCGCGGCGCAACAGAAGCACCGGCTCGCCATCGCGATGACCGACCAGCTTGCCGCCATCGGGAAGATCGGCGAGCGCAATGCCGAGGGCGAGGTCAGGTCCGCTCGGGCCTGAATGGTTAGCGGCCATCTTCTCCTCCGTCGAAGGTCAGCTGCCGGTATCGTCCACTGCGACGCTGGGCTTACCTACCCAACAGGCAACTCCTTTAGGATTGTCCGCCATTCCGGCTCCCAGGCAAGTGAATTTGACCTGCAGTTGCGTGCAATTTTTGCGATATGCCTATTCGGAGCCAAGCGCGGTCGTTCCCGCGCCGGGGCAGTCGCTAGGTGCGGGGCGTATCAATCAGGAAATCCTGGCGCGTCAGTGCGATGTCGGCAAGCGTGTAACGGTCGAGCGTGTTCTGGAACGACGACAGCGCGTCGCGCAGCATGCCGGACAGCTTGCAGCAACGCGTGATCGTGCACTGGTTGCCGGTGGCAAAGCATTCGACCAGGGCGAAGTCCGGCTCGGTCAACCGGATCACGTCACCTATGCGGATGTCTTCCGGACGACGTCCGAGCGTCAGCCCACCTGATCTGCCGCGAACCGCCGTCAGGTACCCGGCGCGGGTCAGCGTGTTGGCCACCTTGTTGAGATGCGCCTTCGACACGCCGAAGGCGCGCGCCGTCTCCTCGATCGTAAACAGCCGGTCCCCAGCGGACGCCGCGAACATCAGCATGCGCAGCGTGTAGTCGGAAAAGTTCGTCAGCCTCATTTCGCTCCAACCTTTGCGCATGCCGATCCTGCCGACTGCCCCCGGAAGGTCATAGGCTGTCGGCCGTGATCGGCTCGACGGACAACGTGTTTTCACCACGATTGTAGGCCAGTGCAAGGCGGAAGGAATGCGCAATGCGCAATGCCCGTTCCATGAACAGCGCCGCAATCTCCGGCGGGCAGAGTTTTTGGACTGTAGCGCGAAACAAACCCAGCCATTGGCGGAAATGCTGTTCGCCAAGACCAGGAAGCGCCAGATGCGGCGGCAGCGGTCGGCCGTCATAGCGGCCGCTGCGAAGCATCAAAGACGACCAGAAGTCGCACATTTTCGTCAGATGCTGTGGCCAGTCATGCCGCGCGATGGCGCTGTTGAACACCGGCCCGAGCAGGGCATCCCTGCGGATCTCGTCGTAGAAGCCGTGAACCACGTCGTGGATCATCTGCTCGTCTAACTGCTCGGGTAGCACCCTGCCGTCGATAACGATGGTTGGTTTGCCATTTGCGCCTTTGCTCATGCCTGGATCCAGCCCTCAGTCAGGCCGATGCGGCCCTTTGTCGTTCAACGACGATTGGGTGTGTGATGAGAATACGCTTCACTATGTGGATCAAAACATATATCGTCAATATATCTTTTTGCGGCATACCGGCGCGTACATTCGATGAGGGACCAGATGAGGCTCGAGCTTGACCAGACCGGAGATTATGTTCTGGACCCGGCATTCCTGGCTGTGCGGCTTTCGATAGAGGCGAGTGAACTTCGGCGCCGAATGCGTCTTGGCCTCGTGACCAGCATAGTAGAGCGCGGCGTCGACAGCGACGAAGGCCGCAAGCGCCTGACTGTGCGCAACGGCAACTCGGTCTGGCGGGGCATTGTCGACGCCGACAACTGCATTGTCAGCGAGGAGTCCCTTGACCTCAGGCGACCTTCGACCTTGGGAGGCTAGCTGCGTTCGTCGACCATCCTCGTCCTCCCGCAGAAGCCGCTCGGCTGGGCCCGTTAAAGTCAGTTAGCCAAGAAACGAAACCAACAATAGGCGGAATAGCAACATGAACGATCGTCAGTCGGGAAGTACACTAGTGCCAATGCTGGTCGGTGGCTTAGTGCTCGTTATTGTGGGCTACATGGTCGTTATGATGTTCGTGTAAGAGCAGCGATTTGACTGAGCTGTTGGCGAGGTATGCCTCCAAACGATTGAGATCGCCCATCCGGGATTGGCCGGTCTTGTCTCTCAGTTCCACTGGAACTTTCCACCCCGAATTGACTCCGTTCGTGTTCGGAAGCTCATGGGGGATAGTAGGTGTTCGCGAAGGTATCCAGAAGCCAGAAAGAAAGTTCGTTCGTGATATAACCGGTGAGATTTCCTCGACGTACGCGCTAATCCGCTTTGCTGATCGATGATCGCCAGCAACAAGTAACGGTGCAGGTCAGCCATTTCATCGGGGCATTCGTCGTTCGCTCAGATCGAGCGAGCCGAACACGATCGGCCATCAAGTGGGCTGGAGGGCGTAAGACGATATCGTGTCTGCAAGTGCTCTCAGTTTGGTACTGATTTCGCGAGCCTGATGCTCAGTCAGTGCAAATTGGAGTGCTGATACGTCGGTGTTATCAGGATTGACGCTGAACTCGAGCCTAAGGAAGACGTCGGCTTCATTGTTGATCAGCGTTGCGGCCTTCCAGCCGACGACCGGTGATACTCTGACGCTGCCGCGCCCGTCCTTGTTCCAACCATTCATCGTGTTGCAATCCTCCGGCTGAGGAAGTCAGATTAAATCAAAACAATGACAGGTTGTCGACTGTCGCCACGATTTCACGGCAAGGCAGGCTGATGCCCTGGTCGCCTGACCGCACCGATCGGTGCCACTTGGATGTTTCGTCGCTCACTGCGGCGCCCTCGGATTTTAATGTGCGCAATCACGGGTTGTTTTTCGGGGGCGGTTTCGACGAACTACGACCATTGCCGAGGCAAGGCGTGCGGGAATGTCGCTGAACCTTGATCTGGAGCAAGGTCGCTCGCCAGCAACAGGGTATCAATAGAGTGTCAAATCGGGAGATTTCATTTGTCACGGGCTTATGGAAAATGGGCGACCTATCTGCGCTTGCTCTGCGCGATTGCCCTGTTGTCCATATCATTTGCCCATAGGGCTCCGGCTGCCGCGTTCGTAGCTGTTGGCTTTGACGTTTCCGCGTTTGTTCTTCCAGATGGCACGGCGCCGGACTTATGCCTAGCCGGCGTCCATGACGGTGAAGAGGGGTATGGCGCATCGGGAGCCTGCGAAGCGTGCCGCCTCAGTGCCTTGCTGCTGCTTCCGTCGCCGGCAGACACGGTCGGGGTGCCGCTAGGTTCAATTCGAGAGCACGGTTTTTCCGAACGCCCGAACACAGACCGGCGACCCGTGCGAACAGCCAACGCGTCGCCGCGAGCGCCTCCCGCCAACCTCATGGGTTGATCGTACCGCCGCGCCTTGCGCCGGCGGATAGCAATCTTGGCGGCTGCATCGCACTTGCACGAGCAAGCCCGCGGCCGAACGCCGGAAAAAATCCATGCTTAACATCTCGATGCCTGTGGAGGCAGCGCAAGCGCTGCCGCCGAATTTCGCAGGCTTGCCGTTTTCTCCATCATTTGTCGGCCGTCGCCGGCTGTTTTCACCCCGAACGACGATTTACGACCAGGATGAGACCGCTGTCCCCATCTATCGACTGGTGGATGGTTGTGTCGCGCTCATACATTCACTCAGAGACGGTCGCCGACAGATCCTCGACATCATTGGTCCCGGTCGCTTGTTCGGTCTCGTCTTTCACGAAGACAACCATTGCGGCGCCCAGGCCCTGACGTTCAGTCAAGTCGAAAGCCTTGGTCGAACGGTCGACCAAGGCATTCTCGACCAGGCTCTGGTGCAGATGCTGAACCGGGCTCACAGCCTTGCAACCCTGCTTGGACGCAAGACAGCGATGGAGCGCGTGAGCTCGGCCGTGTTTGATCTTGCCCAACAGTTCAAGCGCGCATCGCGCAACCCTCAACGCGGTGCACCGACGTTCAATCTGCATTTGACCCGCGCCGATCTCGGCGACTGGCTCGGCTTGACGATTGAAACAGTCAGCCGATGCCTAAACCAGCTCAAGCGGGACAAGGTCATCGATTTCTCACACCCGGAAATCGTGAGGGTGCTGGACACAGATAGGCTGCAAGCGATGGCCGCAGGGGGACGGGGCGAGGTCCGCAAACGTCGAGCCTGAACCGGACTTCACACAAGATACTGGAAATGGATCATTCCCATGAAAAAGACACTTGCACTTATCGTCACCACTTTTGTCCTGGTCTTTGCCGGACAGGGCCGCGCGGAAATCAATGTCACCGACGTCAAGGGCCGTCACGTCACGTTGGCTGCTCCCGCGCAACGGGTCGTCTTGAACTTCTATTACGAGGATTTCATCGCAGTCGTTGGTCCAGGCGCCATGGACAAGGTGGTCGCGTTGTCACTTTCCACCTGGAAGGACTGGCGGCCAAACCAGTTTGTGGCCTATCTCGACGCAATTCCCTCCCTTGCAGCACTGCCGGATGTCGGCGATACGGAAAACGGCACGTTTTCAATTGAGAAGGTGCTGTCGGTGAAACCGGATCTCGTCATTTTATCCGCCTGGTCGTTCGACGCGCTTGGCGAGGCCGTCAAACAGATGGAGACGGCCGGCATTCCTGTGGTCGTGCTCGACTATAACGCCCAGACGGTCGAAAAACATGTCCAGTCGACACTTGTTCTGGGGGCGGTCATGGGATCGCGTGACCGTTCGCAAAGGCTTCCTTCGCAATATGAGGCAGCAATGCAGGATATCGACAGGCGCATCGCCAAAGCGAAACCGACGAACAAGAAGGTCTATGTCGAGTTGGCTCAAAAAGGCCCGTCGGAAGTCGGAAACAGCTATGGCAAGGGTATGTGGGGATCACTCATCGACAGACTTGGCGGGACCAATATCGCCAAGGGGCAGTTGGAAAACTGGGGGCCGCTCAGCCCGGAATACGTTCTTGCACAGGAACCCGATATCATCTTTCTCGCCGGCTCTGAATGGTTGGACAAGCCAGAGGCGGTCACGGTCGGGTTCGGCGCCTCTAAGGAAATCGCACGCGACCGCATGAAGGCCTATATCGCCCGACCGGGTTGGGACGGGTTGCCGGCGGTTAGAAACTCCGCCTTGCATGCGATCTACCACGGCGGTGCGCGAACTTTGTCTGACTATGTCTACGCGCAATATATAGCCAAGCAGCTCTACCCGGATGCTTTCAGCGACGTAGACCCGGCACTCGAGATTAAACGCTACTACGACACCTGGATGCCGATAAATGCAGAGGGCGTTTTTGTGCTCCCCTATCGGGCCGACGGCCAATGAGCGAAGCGGCCCTTAAACTCGATATCTTTCGCTCGCACTATCGCCGCGACGTTTCCCTTCGTCTTGCCGCACTTGCAGCCGCGATGCTGGCGCTTGCATTTCTGGTACTGGTTGACCTGGCAAAGGGGCCGTCGGGCATGGCACTTGCCAATGTCTGGGCGACGCTTTGGGCTGGCCCTCATGGCGCAGATCGAATGGCGGCGACTATCTTGTGGCAGTTGCGCATGCCCCAGACGGCTATGGGCGTGCTCGTCGGCGTCTGCCTCGGGGTTGCCGGATTGCAGATGCAGACGATACTTTCCAATCCTTTGGCAAGCCCGTTCACGCTCGGATTTTCCGCTGCCGCAGGGTTCGGTGCAGCGCTGTCAATCATGTTTGGTGGGTTCCTGCCTGTGCCGGGTTTCATTCTGGTTCCGACATCAGCCTTCGTCATGACGCTCCTTGCATGCGGCCTCGTCTACTGCGTTGCGGCCCTGCGGGGAACGACCCCCGAAATTCTCGTGCTGGCCGGCATCGCGGTCCTGTTTCTTTTTCAGTCCATGCAATCCCTGCTGCAATTCATGGCCGCACCCGAAGTTCTCCAACAGATCGTCTTCTGGCTGTTCGGCAGCCTGCTAAAAGCAAGCTGGACCACTGTTGCCGTCACCGCGGCGATCCTGACCGCATGTCCTCCCTTCGTCATACGCGACAGCTGGAAGCTGACGCTACTGAGATTGGGTGACGTTAATGCCGCCAGCATGGGCTTGTCGGTTGATGCGCTGCGCAGACGCAGCTTCGTACTCGTCTCGCTTTTGACGGCCGCGGCCGTCTGTTTCGTGGGGACGATCGGTTTCGTCGGCCTGATCGCGCCACACGTGGCGCGCGCGGCCGTTGGCGAGGATCACCGCTTTGCGCTGCCAATGAGTGCAACGGTCGGCGGGATCATTCTGATCGGTGCATCGGTTTTCGGAAAGCTGCTGTCGCCGGCCGCCGTCATCCCCGTTGGCATAATCACGGCTGTTGCTGGCGTTCCCATGTTGTTTGTCGTCATTGCGCGGCGTGGCAAAGGAGAGCAACAGTGACCGAGGGTCTGACTTTGACGAACGTTTGCGTAGACCACGGGCGAACCCGCACGATTGACTGCTGCTCGCTGACGCTCGCGCCTGGCCAGATCGTCGCCGTGGTTGGCCCGAACGGTGCTGGCAAATCCACCTTGCTCGGCGCCATTGCCGGGAGTGTTGCGCATTCGGGCACGATCCTATGGGAGAGCGGCCCAATCGACTGCAGAACTGTCGGCTTCATGCCGCAACATTGCTCTGTAAACGCAGATCTCTCTGTGCTGCAAACCCTTCTGCTCGCCCGCCATGAGCAGTTGGGATGGCGAATAGGCGAACCTGAGATCACGAGAGCCTTGACGATGCTTTGCGAGCTGGGACTGGAGCATCTTGCCAATCGCCGGATCAACACGCTGTCGGGCGGTCAACAGCAGTTGGTCCTGCTCGGGCAGCGGCTCATGCGCCAGCCGCGGCTGCTTATCCTCGACGAAGCGACCTGCGCACTGGATCTGCGCCATCAATTGACGGTCCTTGCTCTGTTGCGGGACTATGTTTGCCGATCGGGCGCACTCATCCTCATGGCGGTTCATGATCTCAATCTCGCGGCTCGGACCACCGACCGGCTGCTTCTGCTTCAGAAGGGCAGGGTTGCCGCTTCCGGAGAGCCAGCGGCTGTCCTGACCGCGTCGAGACTAGGCTCGGTCTACGGAGTTGATGTGGAGGTTGTCGCTGAGGGACAGGACGTTCCATTCGTCATACCGATCGCGGGGCGGCGATCCCATGCCGCCTAGGTTGCGAATTCCCGTTCAGCTCCCGCTGCTTGTTCGGTGCCTAGCGACGATGGCAAGTAAGGGAGGTTGCCCAAGCAAGGTGTCGGCCATCACGTGATGATCTGGCGAGGATACTGCTATGGCACGTGGTCACGGCCGCGGCTTCGCCAGCATCCTCACCCGTTCGGCACTCGCTGCGCTCCGTTCCCGCATGCGGCCTCCGGACCCGCCCTTCCCATTTCCACCCAATCGGCACGCAAACATGTTTTCGTCCGTTTGTCTTTTATTCTTTGAAGAAGAATCACCCCTAAGCGAGGTCCAACTATGAACAAACCGTACCTATCGATTTCTCTGGCCTTGTTTTTGGCCCTGGGCGTGATGCCCGCCCACGCAAAGCAGCGGGCCGCGATCCAATCGCCAGCGTCGGGTGTGCTCTGCGA
>NZ_LMCO01000042.1:40360-47695 GCF_001424825.1 Ensifer sp. Root31
GATTTTCTGCGACGTGAAGGAGCGGCTGTGCCGTGAAGATCGGTACTATGGAGCGAACGGACAGCGCAGCGGGGCCGTCTCCAAGAAATACACCAAGGCGCTGTTTGGCGAATGACCAAAACGGGTCGGTTCCGGCTAAGGTCGAAATGACACGCTCTCATGACCGGCACAGGTCTTCCTCGCTCTAAGCACGGGCATAAGCTGGAAGCTCGCCCAACGTGTCTCGAGGATTTCCCATCATGCCTGGATTTCGCGGCATGCCGGTTGCAGAACTCCCGTGGGTCTATTTCCTCGTCGAACTGGTTGGATATGGCGGCTCACATTCCGCACCAAACCTGCCAGTTCTCGGTTGCGGTTTGCAGGCCGCAGAGTGCCGACGGTATCGCTGGCACAGCCTTGCGTGTGCCTTCGAACCGATGCCCTGATCTCCTCCGGAAGATGTTCGATCCGCATCCTGTATCGTCCTTCCTCGCGCGCCGGCAGTCCATAGGACCATATGAAAACGCCCACGTTTTGGGAACGTGGGCGTTCAGATCGTCGCGGCGTTGTTACATCGCTCCCGCTGCAATGTCGGCGTCGAGACGATCCCGCGCCTTCTTCGGGAGCTTGGCAGTCTTCACGGTTTCGAGGTTGTCCGGAGCGTCGCCGACGACGACAAGAGCGACCATACCCATGCTCATGTGGGGAGCGCATTTGATGGCGTACGCGCCCTTAACATCGAAAGTGATTTTCACCGTTTCGTTCATTTTCCCTTTGAAAGGCTGCGCACCTTCCGGGATGAGGTTGGCGATTGATTCGGCATTGTGAGACTTATCGGTCGGTATGAATGTTACGGTGTCTCCCGGGGCCACTCGAGTAAGTCCCGGCTCGAACACCATCACACCGTCTTTGCCTTTGTTCAGCATGTGTACTTCGTAGTCGGCTGCCTGCGATACGGTAGTCATTCCCGCCAAAGGGTGGCAGGGGAGGAGGGGTGTTGAAGGGACGGCCCGGTCGCAGGTAGAGCTGGCCGCTTCGGGAACGAATGGCGACATTTCTGGGAATGAGCGGGTGCGGCCGACACCCAGATTGGCGGCGAGCGTTTTTCCACCTTTCGCAAGCTTCTCCAAATCGCGGCTCAATTTCCTGTCCGCCTTGCGGGCGGGGCATCAGGACTATGTTCTCAATGACGAAGCGATGAAGTGGCTGAAGGCGCAGGGCGTCGAGCACGCGCTTATGGCCAGGCTCAAGACCAATCCCCCAGCAGTATTCACCGATCAGGTTGCGTTCCTCGATCATTTGGCAGCAAGGGCATCGATATCCTCGACCGACAGCTTCTGCGTCCTGTTGCGGAGGCGGCGATCTGGGGCGCCATCCGCCATCGGACGATGCGGGTCAGTTCCATGTCGCCAACCACGCCTTGTGCTGGATCCATGCGGAACGCTTGCTGCTGAAACTGATGCCCACGACACCGAAACAAAAACGGCTGGTCACGACGACCCGCGATCTCGTCTGGCGCTTTTACAAGGCGCTGAAGGTCTGGAAACAACAGCCTTCACCGCAGTTGATCACCGGGTTTCGGCGCAGGTTCGACAAAATCTTCGCGCGACGTACCGGTTATACCGAGCTCGACCTGTTGCTCTTGCGCCTCCACAGACGAAAGGTCGAACTGCTCAAAGTTCTCGAGCACCCGTATATTCCCCTGCACACCAACGCGTCGGAAAACGATATTCGTTCCTTCGTCACCAGGCGCAAGATCTCCGGCGGCACCATAAGCGTCGACGGTCGCATTGCCCGCGACGTCATGCTCGGGCTGATGAAGACCTGCCAAAAGCTCGGCATCCCCTTCTTTCATTTCCTGGGGGATCGTCTCGGGTTGGGAAGCTCAGGACGGCCAATTCCACCTTTGTCGCAACTCGTCATGATGGCTAGTTAAAGTCAGGCCTTTCTCGAAAACGGCACCAGCTTGCCGCTCTGCCCCTCGTCAGGCCGCTTTTCCTTTCGCAGCAACTGCGGTGAGACATTCCATTGGCGGGCGTTGTCGCCGTGCACAGTCACCGTTTTGCGGTTGCGACGGATAACGATTCCGGCCTGCGTTTGGCCGTTATTGTCATCGAACATCACGCGCTCGCCGATCGCCAGTTCAAGCAAGGCATGCGCCGTCTTCTGCTGATGCAGAAAGTGGAGCCGATCGACGACCGCATCGTGCAAGTCGATCAGCTCTGCTTCACTCAAGGCGTCAAGGTCGATCTTCTGCATGCTGGCCTCCATCCGGTGCAATCGTCACTCCGAAATTCGACCAATGCAATGCGGATCATCGGCTACCCACAACATCATCAACCAACTGAGTTTCGGCGCCGCCACCCTTTCTGCCCCACGTACTTTACTGCCCGATTTCAATTCAAGCGATAAGCTGAAATTTCGTCCATCGATTGTGACCTTGCGCTTTCAGCGCGGGGCAGCGGAGAGGCCCTTCAAAGCCCGGATGCCTTGGTGAGATTGACCCGGAAGCGGTCGCGCCGGCGCTGATATTTGCGGGTCATTTCCCTGCTGGCACGGCCGAGCCCGAGGAGGCAGGCCCGGCGCGCGGCGAATGACCTGAGTGTTTGAGCGCGCTCTCTCCGAGGTGCGCACGAACACCGGCTGCAAGCGCGGCCGTGTTGACGACGCGGGCGGCGTGCCTGTCGCTGAGGCAGTCTGGTACCTCGTCTTTCCCGTTCGACGCCGCGGTCGGAGCGGCGCCATGCGTCTGCCCAGAGCCAGGCCCCTCAGTGCGCGTTCGGCCGCGGTGTTCGTCCAGCAGTCTCCTTTGTAAATTGCAGGTGACTCCCATATTTGCGCCCGATTTGAGGCCGAGTTGTATACGGCGGCGATAGGCTCATGAGCGCAGGACGGGAATGGCGGTGGACTTCAGCGAGCTTCTGGATGCGTTGGAATTCGTGAGTTCCGTCGGAAGCGGCGAAAACACGGCTTATCTGTGCAAGGAGACCGGCAAGATCTACTGGTATTCGGGCTGGGCGGACGATGTCGAAGAACTGCCTGACGACGTCGAGGACGGCGAGAAATACGTCCCAATTCCGGAGAAGAGGGAACTCGATCTCGGCAAGCCGCTGGTGCTGAAGTTCGCGCGCCACCACCTGCCCGACGATTACGATAAGGTTTGCGGGATGTTTAGCCGGGCGGGTGCCTATGTCCGCTTCAAGGACCTGTTGGAGCACAGGCACGCCATCGATCGGTGGTACGCCTTCGAGCAAAAAGCCACGGAAGACGCGTTGAGGACCTGGTGCGAGGACAACCACATCGAGGTCAGCGGCTGACGTTGAGGCATCAAGTGACTGGTTTCAGGATCGTCTGATGACTGGCTCGCAAGGAACCGTGGACGGTTGAAATTCTTAGCAACAATTCGGTCGACCGATGCCGCTCAAAGCCAATGGAGATATGACAATTCCCCGTTTGAAATCCGGAAGCAAAAGCCACAACCGTGATGGCGAATGGATCCCCAGATGCCTGCTTCCGCGAGCACACGGACCGCCTGCCTGTCGAAGATGTCGATACCCTTGCCGGCCATGAGGCATCGGCGGGCTCTCGCGACTGGAGCCTTTCGGCGCGGCTTGCAAGATCTATCGCATGGTCGCAGGCGCGGCCGGCAAGAGTGTCCTTGCCGATGCCGCGCCGTCTTCCGGCTCGCTATTTCCCGAGCTGCCGTGGGCTTCCTTGCTGCCGCAGAGCAATCTGATTGCCGTCGGGATCCAGGGCAGTCGCCCGCGCGCCATAGGCGTAGTCCTCGGGCTCAGGCTCGACGAACTTGATGCCGCGCGCCTTGAGCTCGGCGAAGTCCTTCCGAAGGTCGTCCGTTTGAAGAAAGATCGTGCCCATTTTGTCCTACTCGGAAGCCGCGCGGCCTCCTGTGCCGGGCCAAAGCAGGATCGGCGATCCCTGACCTTTGTAGCTCATCAACAGGAATCGGCCCTCAGGCCCGGGGTTATCGGCCACTTTCTCGAAGCCGAAGTTACTCGTGTAGAAGTCGAGCGCCTTTTCTTGATCTGACACAAACAAGGCGGCGAACATGATTTTGCTGAACATTGTTATACCTCTCTGCTCCGTGCGAGCACCGGCGTTTAAATGAGACGACGCCACCGCCGGAACCGACCGCTGTCACATCCGCTAGGTTTCGTTCGTCATGCTCATGACGGAGCCAACGAAGGAAATGTGACCGATGGAAGCAAAAAATATCTCACTGGAACAGTTCGAGACCAATCGCCCCCACCTGCGCGCAGTGGCCTGCCGCATGCTCGGTTCGTTGAACGAGGCGGAGGACGCGGTGCAGGAAACGTGGCTGCGCCTGTCCCAGACGGAGGCAGGGGACATCTCGAACCTGGGCGGTTGGCTAACCACCGTCACAGCCCGAATCTGCCTCGATATTCTGCGATCACGCAAGGCGCGGTGTGAGGAACCGCTCGACAAAATCGAATCCGATCCTATCGGCACACGCGAAGCTGGCAAAAGTCCGGAGGATCAAATATCCGCAGCGCATTCGGTTGGCCTAGCTCTGTTTGTGGTACTCGAAAAACTTGCTCCCGCTGAGCGGCTGGCGTTCGTGCTGCACGATGTATTTGCGGCGTTAGGTAGCAAAAACCACCAGACCTGAAATTGCATCCCGACTACCCTGGTTCCGGTGAAAACGGAGCCTCGAATGAGTGTAGCGTACGAGTTGAAGCGGAAGCGGGCCGCGTTGGTCGAGAGGTTGCAGCAGATTGCAACGGAGCAAATCGAAATTCAGGGGCTGATGGGCGCGCTGGATCGCGTCATCCTGAGCTATGAACCTGACTACCAGCCATCACCAACACCTGGGATCGCTAGCCGCGAGCGTTCTCGAAAGGTCAAGCCGTCGTCATCCGAGGTGAAGGCGGCGATGAACGGCGTAAACAAGCGCCAAGCCGTGTTGGAGGTCCTGCGCGAGGCAGGGGAACCGATTTCGGTGACCGACTGCGCCGCGAAGTTTGCAGCCAAGCTCGGCATCCCGCGCGAGCCAGAGAACCTCTTGGACATCGCACACCGTCTGTCGGCGATCCTTACCCAACTGACGACTGCGGGACGCGTAAGGCAGTCCGGCCAGTTCGACGGTCGTAAGGTTCTGTGGGAGGTCGCCGCTTAGCCTTCCCAGATCAGGTCCGGCGGTTTGTTACCCTGCCAGTACCCGCACAGATAGCGTGACGTCGGACGAGACAGTGCCTTGCCCAGCACCTGGAACGTATGGCTGCGATTGCTCACTTGCCGACAATCCTCACGCCATGCGAGCTCTGCTAGGTACCAGTCGAAGTACTTCAACGAAAACCGATGGTGGATGCCGACGTAGGCCCGTTGGACCCGCGAGAAGAAGCTCTCGACCTGGTTGGTGTTTGTGCCATCGTCGGTCTGATAGGCTTTCGAGTGGTTGACGCGCTGCAGCTTGTTCAGGCCAGCCAGGTCGTTATAGCTGCCATGCTCGTCCGCGAAAACCGTTGCCTCCCGCGATACGTGATCTCGGACGGCCGCCCAGGCTGCATTGCTGTCTTCGTCTCGGATGATCCGTGTGAAAGTCTGCGCTCCCAGCCCGCGCTGGCGGATCGCAAGAGCGCAAAGACGCTTCATGTTCTGGTATTTCTTGAGGCGGCGGTCGATGCGATCCTCGGCCTTGTTTTCAGGACGGATGTGGCCGCCCGCGTACTTGCCGTCAATCTCGACCTCGCCATCGAGCACCATCTCCTCCCTGCGCCATGCGATAGCCTCGCGCAGCTTCATGATGAGTACCCAGGCGGTCTTGTACTGGACGCCGATCTCGCGCGAGAGCTGGAGTGCGGCTTTGCCTTTCACCGAGTTCGCCGAGAACCAGATGGCGATGAGCATCTTCTTGAAGCTCAGCTTGCGTGCATGGAAGACCGTGCCTGAGGTGACGCTGAACACGGCCTTGCAGGTCTTCTCGGTGCATTTGAAGCGATTGCGGCTCATCATGTGGCACCGCAGCGTTCCGCACTTTGGGCAGTAAGGCTGGCCCTCCGTCTCGGGCCAGCGCAGGCGCTTAAACCAGTTGTAGGCAGTTGTATCCCGCATCTTGGCGAGATCGAGCACCGTCAGCGTTCGGCACTCTGGCGAGAGCAGGAAATGCTGGCCCTTGGGCGTGCCTTCGGGGTTCGCCATGACGCAACCCCTCCGCCAGCCGGAGAGACGCCAGACGTATTTCTAAGCCCCCGCCCAAGGTGCTGACAGCCAATACCGAAGCGTGTGCATGGAGGGCAATGGCGGCAATAGCGATGGCGTTGAAGGTCATGTTCAGGCTCCAGAAGTCAACGGCAGGCACAGCGGATCGGCGGCCGAGAAGGCCGCGAGTTCGTCAGAGCTGTATGCGTATCATCCTGAACATGACCCAGGTTCTTACCTGGACTTCATACAGGAGTCGATCGGACGAAGTCTTAATGGTTAATTGCCGATGGCCACATTCGGCCCGGAAAGGACCTTGGATGCACTCTCTGCTCCTGTTAAGACGGGACTATTGGAGCTTGAGATTCACAGTCGTGAGGGTTGGAGTTTGCACACGTTTCGACTGCTTACACTGATTGTGGCGTATGTTCTCTACGCTGGGCAATCCTATGCCTGCCAGAGGCAACAGAATTTCGGAGCGGCGGATTTTATCTTTGCGGACGTCGTGATTGAAGCACGAGTGGTGGGGTATCGGACTGATCCGCAGAACAACATTGCGTTTCTGGACTTGGAGACGATCAAGACGCTAATAGGCTTCGAAAAGGAACGGTGGACGGCCGATCTTCGCCCGTTCACCTCGAGTGTTCCTAAAGCCAACATCTGGGATTCTCCGGTTTTGATCCCTTTGCGAGGTCGCATTACGGAAACTGGAGAATTTACAGCCACCGTTATTGATAAGCATTGTGCACTTCTGGCAATTTTTCCGACTGATCGCGAACCTGGCAGCTCTCTCAAGGCCAATTTAGAACCAATGTTCCGCAAGTGATGACCAGGCGTTGTCGCTAGCGTGATGACCAGAAAGCTTGGCTGAAAGTTCCTTTATAATTCAAGTGCATAAGTCGTTTTCGGTGGTCTTTTCTACCTAATGCCGGACATTTGCGGAGTGTGCGCACTTGGCGACGGTGTGGGAATCGGAACACGTAGAAAGCAGCTCCGCGTTCACTGAATTAGCCCCCGAAAGGCCCGGACATGCTCCCCCACTTAGCTAAGTGGGTAGGAGTAATGTTGGTAATATGACTAGCAGCAATTTTAAGATGGAAGTCCTCTCCGGGCCGGAACGTCGGCGGCGCTGGAGCACGGCAGAGAAGCTGGCGATCATCCACGAGACCTATGAGGCGG
>NZ_LMCO01000042.1:47702-58180 GCF_001424825.1 Ensifer sp. Root31
TTCGCCTGGCGCAAGCTGGCGTCCCAAGGGGCGCTGACGGCGACGGCCGCCGAAGAGGAGGTTGTTCCGGCATCCGAATATCGGGCGCTTCAGGCCCAGGTGAAGGAGTTGCAGCGCCTGCTGGGCAAGAAGACGATGGAGAGCGAAATCCTCAAGGAAGCCCTCGAAATCGCCGGTGGCCCAAAAAAACGGATGTTGCGCTCAATCTCTCTTCCGAGGGGAATTTTGGAATGAAGGCCGTCTGCGAAACTCTAGGTGTCGCCCGGTCGAATATCGCTGCGCGTGCCACAGGCTCCCTTTCCAGAGCCAGAGGACGCCCACCACTCCCGGATCGGGAACTGGTGGAGGATATCAAGGCCATCATCGCCGACATGCCCACCTACGGCTATCGGCGTGTCCATGCCATCCTACGCCGCAATGCCCGGAAAGACGGACGTTCGTGGCCCAAYGCCAAGCGCGTMTACCGGGTSATGAAGCTGCACAATCTGCTGYTGGTGCGYCACACCGGAGCGGCCGATGATCGTCTCCACGACGGTCAGGTCGCTGTCGAACGTTCGAACATCAGATGGTGCTCCGACGGCTTCGAGATCGGCTGCGACAACAAGGAGAAGGTCCGGGTCGCCTTCGCCCTCGACTGCTGCGACCGTGAAGCAATCGCCCATGTCGCCACCACCGAGGGCATCAAGAGCCAGGACGTGCAGGACCTCGTGATCACCGCCGTGGAGAACCGCTTCGGCCGCATCAACATGCTGTCCGAGCCCATCGAATGGCTCACCGACAACGGCTCCTGCTTCATCGCCAGGGACACCGCATCCTTGCTCCGCGACATCGGCATGGAACCTTGCACGACACCGGTGCGAAGCCCACAGTCGAACGGCATGGCCGAGGCGTTCGTCAAAACATTCAAGCGCGATTACGTCTCAGTGAACCCAACCCCCGACGCTGAAACCGTCATGGCTCAACTGCCGTTCTGGTTCGAGCATTACAACAATCTTCACCCGCACAGTGCTTTAGGATATCAATCGCCGCGCGAGTTCATCAACTCGCAATCTCAAACCTGAGCATGTCCGGTCTTTTGGGGGCAACTCCAGCAGCTCCGCGTTCACTTCTTCGGCGCCCGAATGCTTAGTGGAGTTGTTGAGACCTCTTCCGCCGAAGTTGAGTCCAGACCGTTGATCTGTCTTGCGCAAGGTGCAATCGCCAGTTTAATCGGAAAATGCATTTGTGGGAGAGTGTTTTCAGTGGTGCGCATTCAGCAAAAACTTTTCTGTGCCAAAATGAAGGGCACAGTCGTCATACTGATGGTGGCACTCATCCAGCTTTTCCCTGCGGCGGGAGCCCACGCAACCCAGTCGAATGATTTCAACCGAAACGTCGAGGCGTTAGTCACTCAGCCTGATCGTGACTTGGCGGCAATCAAACTCGCTGTTGATGGTATGCTTGATCCCTCAGTCGATGTTGGAAAGGAGGCTGCTAAGATCGACGAGATGTCGAAACGTCTCGCGGACATGATCCCTCCCGGCGCCAGCGAAGCTGACAAGCTGCAGTATTTGCGTCAGTTCCTGTATGAAGCCGGACCATGGAACGACAACCGCCCGTTTGAATACGATCTCTCCGACCCGCTCGGGACACATCCGGACAATCGCAAGCTGAGCCAGTATCTGGCGACGCGCCGCGGCAACTGCATTACCATGCCGATGCTGATGATGTTCCTGGGCTCAAGAATCGGTTTGAACATGACCTTAGCGCAAGCACCACTGCACGTGTTCATCAAATACACGGACGCATCGGGCACGACCTGGAATCTTGAGGCAACTAGCGGCGGCGGCGCGGCCCGCGATCTGTGGTATCGCCAGAAGCTGCCGATGTCTGACACCGCCGTTTCGCGGGGGACTTACTTGCGCGCGCTGACGCGGGAAGAGACCGTTGCCCTGATAGCTTCGCCGGTGGTGGATCATCTGATCAGCGCTGGCGAATTTGAACAGGCTGTTGCGGTGTCGGATGTTCTTCTTCGTCATTATCCGACGTTTGCCTACGTCCTGGCAAAGCGAGGAACCGCTTACGGTGGCCTGTTGAAACGCGAAGTGATTGATAAATATCGACGTTCTGCGGACATCCCGCCCGATCTCCGTGCGCGTGCGGACGACTGGTACCGTCAAAACCTGGCGTCATTTGCTCGGGCCGAGGCGCTTGGGTGGCGGCCTGAAGACGGGAACCCGTAGCGCTCGCAAATCGCAGCTAGCGTCCATATCCACAGCTTGCATTGCTAATATAAACACAGCCGTGGATTTCATCAGAAATGCGGTTGCATTTCGATTTTTTGCTCTCATAACCTGCGGCTTCATTTTTAGGATTCGGCGTTCTGTCGAGGGAGTCTATGCGTCACAATTTGCTCGGTTTTGCGGCCCTGGCCGCCACGGTTTTGCTCGCCTTGTCGACAGCAGTGCCAGAACGATCTTTTAACCTTGCCGGCGCACTGGTCGGTATCGCCCACGCGCAGGAAGGCGAGGGGACCGTCGCGCCTGGTCTTGGCAACGGAACTCAGGGGCTTGGCGGGTCGACGGGAACGAGTGATCCAATCCAGCAGGGCCCAAAGGCCGATGTGAAGCCGGACACCGCCGTCGATCGCACCCGGTTGGGCAACGGCGAAACCGGCAAGAACGATGCAGGCGCCGGCCCGGAAGCGGACGCGGATGCGAAGCCAGCGCTGAAGGCCGAAGAGCCTGGCGCTCAGAAGGATGGAGCGGTCCTGGAGCGTTCGCTTGCAGTGGCTGCGGCGACCTCGACGCCGGTAGAGTCACCGGTCAGCGCGTTGTCGAAGCCATCGGTCCCGGAGATCACCGGCAATGGCTCGATGACGCAGGCGATCGCAATCGACGTGCCGCGTTCCGCGGTCTCGAGCCGAAGCTGAAACTCACCTACGACAGTGCCCGCAAGAGCCGTCTTGGCGGCCAGTATCAGGGCTTCCTTGGTTATGCCTGGGGCATGGACGGCCTCGATGTGATCGAACGGGCAAGCCCCGGCTATGGCGTTCCGGCCTATGATGCCAGCGACGTCTATCTGTTGAACGGCAGCGAACTGGTGGCCTGCACCGCCGGCATGGTGTCGGCGTCGTGTTCGACCGGCGGCACCCATGCCAACGAGAACGAGGACTATCGCCGCATCCGCTTCGACAGTGCCTCGAATAGCTGGACGGTGACCGACCGTGACGGCACCGTGTCGCTGTTCCGATCGGTGGCGGCGATGGCCAACTTCAACCCGGCGGCCGGAACGCCGGAATACGACATGAACCAGACGGGACGTTACGTCCTGGCTTCGGTCACCGACACCAACGGCAATGCGATCACCTACAAATACAGCTGCCCGGATTTGCCGATGTGCCTGCCGGAGCGCATTACTTACAACAACAACTACTACACCGCCTTCTTCTACGATACCCGGCCCGATTTCCAGATTGCGGCGAACGGCTACTATCTCACCTGGATCAAGCACCGGCTGAAGTCGGTGGTCAGCTATGCGAACGGACAACACCACAGCGCCTATTCGCTGACCTATGACCAGGCGCCCTTCTCGAACACCTCGCGCCTCACCAAGGTCGAGCGTTGGGGCAGGGATGTCGGTTTCGACGGCAATGCCAATCCGATCTCCGGTTCTCGCAAGACCATCCGTCAGATGGCCTATGACAACTTCGCGATCGCCTACACCGGGAAGGCATTCACGTTTCCACACAACGAGCTGAAGTTCTCGGATGGGGTTAGCCGGCAGCAGGTCGACGATCTCAACCTTGATGGACGGGATGAGATTTATGGCATCCTGCAGCGGCGGTGCAGATCGGCTGATCCGCCAGACCGACGCGCGTGGAGCCGTCACGACACTTGCCTATGACCAGATGGGCCGCCTGACGCTGCAGCAGGTGCAGAAGCCGGGTGAGGCGGCGCCGACCCTCGTCGCTCGCAACACCTATGACGAAGTCGTGGCCGCGCCGTCGCACAACATCGGTCTTTTGACCAAAGCCGAGAATGGTGCAGCAACAAGCGTGTTCAGCCGCAGCTATAGCGGTGGCGGATCGACTATGCGCACCGTAGCGACGATCGGCGGCGTAGCGCACACGACAGTCGAGACCCGCGGCCGCCAGGACAAGACGATCTCGATCGCCTACAGCCCTGCCGCCCTTCAGGTAGGGTCGGCAGCTCAGCCCTATCTCTACAACGACGCGGATCTCCTGATCTCGATCCCCGGTTCCATCACCGCAACGAGCTATGAAGCGGACGGCCAGACGAAATCGGTCAGCTATGCCAACGGCGTCACCACCACCTTCAGCTATTCGCCGCAGCGGAGATGGCTGACGCGAGCGACCACCGCCAAGGGTGCGACTGTGCTGATGGACAATCAGTACACGCGTGATCTCACCGGCAAAATCAAGACGATCAAAGGCGTCACTGCCAACGACAATTGGACCTATGGCTACGATGAGACAGGCCGTCTTTCCAGTGCCGACAATGGCGGCAACAATGCGTTGGATGAGACCTACACCTACGCCGACAACAACAACCTGACGTTCCGAAAGCGGATCGGCAACTACGTCTATCCGGCTGGAAACGCCGTGCGTCCGCACGCTGCAACCACGATCGGCAACCGTTCGATCGGCTACGACGCCAACGGCAACATGCTCAGCGACGGGGTAAGGGCTCTCACCTGGGACGGGGCCAATCGACTGTCAACGGTCAGTCAGAACAACACCACCGTGACGCTTGCCTACGGCCCGTCGGGCTCGCGTGTGAAGAAGACTTATGCCTTCGGCACGACGCTCTATCCCGACGCCAATGTCGAGATCGATCGCTCGACACCGGGCGTCGACATCTACACCCGCTATCCGCATCCCGATCTGAAGATCGTGGCGAATGCCCAGACCGGAGCGATCAGCAAGATCTTCCTGCACCGCGATCATCTGTCGTCGGTGCGCCTGGTCACCGATGCTAACGGCAACTTGGTCGAACAGACCGGTTATGCCGCCTACGGCGAGCGCACCAACGCAACGATGCAGACCCAGAAGGGCTATATCGGCGAGCGCTTCGATCCCGAAACCGGATTGCAGTATCTCAATGCAAGGTACTACGACCCGACCTTCGGCCGGTTCATCTCGCCGGACGACTGGGACCCGACCAAGGCTGGCGTCGGCACCAATCGATATGCCTACGCCGGCAACGATCCCATCAACAATAGTGATCCAAATGGCCATCAAAGTATGAGTCACAATGGCGGGCCGCCATGGGGTGACGACGATGGCGATGGCGATCCGAACCTAAGCGATAAATTTCCAGATATCCCCAACGCAACAAGATCAATCAATCCTATGGCTGATTCCATAGGGGTTATAGGAAACATGGGAGGCGGCTTAAGCAAAGCAACTGCTGACCAAATCGCAAAGGGGATGTCCGCAAGAAGCGTGGGCGGACTGACGAACACGCAGCTGGATGCAATAAGACGGATTGATAGTCGAATTAACGATCCCCTTAACGAATGGCACTACGATGCAGTCAGAAGGGAGAAAAAGGGCGAGATCGTAGCGACAAACCCTCGGACCGGAAAACCGTACGACCATGTGAAGGAAGTGGAGGATGCGCTCCATGGACAAATACGCGATATTGAAAACATCAAAACAGCGCTGGGAAGTCCGAGTTTGAGTAAAGAGGCTCAGAAGGAGCTCCAGGATGTATTGAGCCGAGCTAGCAAGAATGCAGATGCCGCCTCCAGCGCTCTATGGGGCGAAAGGCCGACGACACATGATAAGGGGCGCAACGACCGGGAGCAAAAAGGTGCTGGAAGAGCTGGGAAGAGATGAGAGCTAGGGAGATACTGGAAAAGGCTCGCGGACGAAAGCCGGGTGACGTGTCTAGACCGGAGATCGAATATGTCCGCAAAATACTAAGAGACCGCGAGGGCGATATCCAATCAGCACTTTTGGTGATCGGTTTGTGCGGGGATAAAGGAGACGCAGAACTGGTAGAGGCCTATCTTTATAATGAGGATAGGAACGTTTTTGGTGGACTGGCGCTTACGACGCTTGTTCGGCATATGGGGCTCGTTGCGGAATACCGTATAGCTGTGCGCAAATTAATACTGGAGGAATCCGAGACTTTCGAGCAGAGTAGAATGACAGCACTACATTTGGCGGATGAGTACTTTGACGGATATGAAGATCCTAGCTTGGGTTGTGCAATACTCCAAATAATGTTCGATACTGAAGATTCTGATAGGTCATCGGCCCGGCTTGCGTTGGTTCGTATTCTTGGCATCGAACATACGGTCGAGCATGCTTTCTCCGTCAATTTTGACAATTACGACGACGATTCCCTAGAAATAGCCTCAAAGGCGGCAGAAAAATTCGGCTGCCCTTTCCCAATCGTTGGAAAATCAAAGCACTAATGTGTGACTGTTTTAGGAGTTCAATCCACGGTTTCGTAGCGATCGCTACTGCCTACAAGACATCCCAACCGCTCTCCCACCAATGGCGAGTACCCTCTACGGTAGTTGCGCACGTCCTAGCGTCGACACGCGCCTCTTTTTAACGCCGATCTGCTGCTGTCGATCCCAGGCTACATCACCACGACAAGCTATGAGGCTGACGGCCAGACGAAGTCGATCAGCTATGCCAATGGCGTCACCACCACGTTCAGCTATTCGCCCACCCGCCGTTGGCTCGATCGGGTGACCACCGCCAATGGTGCGACCGTGCTGATGGACAATCAGTACACGCGTGATCTCACCGGCAAGATCAAGACCATCACCGGCCTGACCGCCAACGACAACTGGGTTTACGACTACGACCCGCGCGGCCGTCTGGTCAGCGCCGACAACGGCGGCAACAATGCTCTCGACGAGACCTACGCCTATGCCGACAACAACAACCTGACCTTCCGCACCCGGATCGGCAACTATGCCTACCCGGCCGGCAATGCCGCCCGTCCGCATGCGGCGATCACGATCGGCACTCGTTCGATCGGCTACGACGCCAACGGTAACATGCTCAGTGACGGCGTTCGCACCCTTGCCTGGGATGGCGCCAACCGCCTGTCAACGGTCAGCCAGAACAACACCACCGTGACGCTTGCCTACGGCCCGTCAGGTTCACGGGCGAAGAAGACCTATGCCTTCGGCACGACGCTCTATCCCGACGCCAATGTCGAGATCGACCGATCGACACCGGGCGTCGACATCTACACCCGCTATCCGCACCCCGATCTGAAGATCGTCGCCAATGCCCAGACAGGAGCGGTCTCCACGACCTTCCTGCATCGAGACCACCTGTCGTCGGTGCGCCTGGTCACCGACGCCAACGGCAACCTGGTCGAACAGACGGGTTATGCCGCCTTCGGCGAGCGCACCAACACAACGATGCAGACGCAGAAGGGCTATATCGGCGAGCGCTTCGATCCCGAAACCGGGCTGCAGTATCTCAATGCGCGATACTACGACCCGACCTTCGGACGGTTCATCTCGCCCGATGACTGGGACCCGACCAGGGCTGGCGTCGGAACCAATCGATATGCCTATGCAGGCAATGATCCCATCAACAACAGTGATCCAAACGGGCATGCTTTTGGCTCAAAGTATGATGATAGAAACAATCATGACGGCGCGGCAAGAGACGTGAAACGCCGGTGTCCAAGGACCTTCGCGACTCTGCAAGCGGGATGTTTGGAGACCGTAAGGATAAGAGGTCGCAGATCGAAGTGGCGGGTAGTCCAACGCCCAATGACGAAGATGGGGATGGGGATGGGCGTCCTAACAACATTGATCTCGATTCGGTTAAGCCAATTTCAATAACCCCTATGCAGCCCTTCGAAGAACTCGGGGGTCTGCGAATTTATAATCCGGGTACGATCGTTGGTGGTTTCGGTATAATTGGGACAGGGACGACTGTTTCGCGAGTTCCAAAGGTTGGCGGGGGGGCAAAACTTGAGAACATAGCACCTGGAGACGCGCGTCGTATACAGAACGCTGCCGACCGCACAGGCGTCACTATTACAGTGGTCGGGTCGAGGGCCAAGGGTACCGCTCATGGTCAATCGGACTGGGACTACGTGCTAGAAGGCGGCACCGCTAGATCCCGACATAGTTCGAAGTCCTCCATCCCCTCAGGTCCACATGGGCTTGGCGAGCCCAGAGTTCAGGATTTTTTCAGCACACTGGATCAAAGCCAGCCGTACATCAGCTTCTCACCCAAAAAGGAATAATAATATGAAAGACTTCGCCGAGCTTTTAACAGAATCCGAGAATTATGCGGTGGTACAGCTTCCGGATAGAAAGTTTCCTGGAATCGTATTTCAGGGAGATAGCCTGCATTCCTTGAGTGAAAGGATGATTGAGTTGCATCGGTTGATCACTTCTGGACAGAGCGATGATGCTGATTTTGAGCTAAGTATTATGATTGATGATATTAAATCAATATTGACGAAGTATGAGAGGGTATTGATCTCAAAGGGAATGGCGTTACCGTACGCCAAGTAGCCGGCAACGACGCATTGAAGAGTTGATCTGATTAATCGTATTAATTGTTGCGATAATCGCTAATAGCCATCCGAGCTTAGACATATCACGGCGTTCTTTCGACAGGATGCGATGAACGGGGGGGTGCCTTAGCGACAGGCGTGGTGTCGAATGCCGGATATGGAGGGTTTTTGATTATGGCAGCCAAGATCGGCGACTTCCGCCGAGTTTGAGTTCAGACCGTTTTCCTCTCTTGCGCACGGCCAACCGCCAAGAGCCAGTTTGTTTGTCCGGAAAATGAATGGTCCCGAGCATTTGTGGGAGAGTGTTTTCAGTGGTGCGCATTCAGCAAAAACCCCTCAGTGTAAAAATGAAGGGTCCAGTGGTCATACTCATGGTGGCACTCATTCAGCTTTTCGCTGTGCCGGGAGTCCACGCAACCCAATCGAACGATCTCGGCCGTGAGGTCGAGACATTGTTCATTCAGCCCGATGGTGACCTGGCAGCAATCAAACTCGCAGTCGATGGGATGCTGGATCCTTCAGTCGACATCGGAGTTGGGGCTGCCAAGATCGACGCGATGTCGAGCCACCTTCGGGGCATGATCCCTTCCGGCGCCAGCGAAGCCGACAAGCTGCAGTATCTGCGTCAGTTCCTGTATGAAGCGGGGCGATGGAACGGCAATCGCCCGTTCGAATATGATCTCTCCGATCCGCTTGGGACACATCCGGACAATCGCAAGCGACGACGGCCAGACGAAGTCGATCAGCTATGCCAACGGTGTCATCACCACCTTCCGGTATTCGCCGACCCGCCGTTGGCTGGACCAGGTGACCACCCCCAAGGGTGGCACCGTGCTGATGGACAATTGGTACGACCGCGATCTGACCGGCAAGATTAAGAAGATCGCCGGGCTCACCGCCAACGACAACTGGGTCTACGACTACGACCTGCGCGGTCGCCTGGTCAGCGCCGACAACGGCGGCGACAATGCCCTCGACGAAACCTATGCCTATGCCTATGCCGACAACAACAACCTGACCTTCCGCACCCGGATCGGCAACTATGCCTATCCGGCTGGGAATGCCGTGCGTCCGCATGCGGCGGCCGGATCGTGCACAATATGGAGGACGCGTCATCCGCGGGGCGACCGTTACCTTCGAAGGCGCGAACATCTCCGCCGCCTAAGATCCAGGCGATCGCCGCGTAAAAACCCCGGGAGAAGCCGAAGGAGCTCACGCCGGCGGAAAAGCGCGTGCAGGAAACCGCTGCCTTCAGGGCCGAGACGAAGAGCCAGCTGCTGCTGCTTACCGTCGGCACGGCGCTGATCCTGATCGTAGGGGCCTTCGCGCCCACGGCCCTTTGAGACGAGCGCTCGCCGCATCATGGCATCGGATGCTGAGGTTCCCAATGTCGGTCGCGCGGTCCTGTTTCAGAAGGCTCGCAACTAGCCCCGCGGGATGACCACTGCTTCGTCCCGGCTAGGGACAGGAGAGTTTGTCGCTGCGGGCCAGGACGTTCCCTTCGTCACCCATGCCGCCTAGGTTGCGAATTCCCGTTCAGCTCCCGCTGCTTGTTCGGTGCCTAGCGACGATGGCAACATCGTCTATGGCACAATGGGTAAGGGATGTTGCCCAAGCAAGGTGTCGGCCATCACGTGATGATCTGGCGAGGATACTGCTATGGCAGGGTGGTCACGGCCGCGGCATCGCCGGAAGCCTCATCCGTTCGGCACTCGCTGCGCTCCGTTCCGCGTGCGGCCTCCGGGTCCCGCCCTTGATCCCATTTCCACCCAATCGGCACGCAAACATGTTTTCGTCCGTTTGTCTTCTATTCTTTGAAGACGAATCACCCAGTATGCGAGGTCTAACTATGAAAAAACCGTGCCTTTCGATTTCTCTGGCCTTGTTTTTGGCCCTGGGCGTGATGCCCGCCCACGCAAAGCAGCGGGCCGCGATCCAATCGCCAGCGTCGGGTGTGCTCTGCGA
>NZ_LMCO01000042.1:58237-73330 GCF_001424825.1 Ensifer sp. Root31
GGGATTTTCTGCGACGTGAAGGAGCGGCTGTGCCGTGAAGATCGGTACTATGGAGCGAACGGACAGCGCAGCGGGGCCGTCTCCAAGAAATACACCAAGGTGCTGTTTGGCGAATGACCAAAACGGATCGCGGGCATAAGCTGGAAGCCCGCCCAAGGTGTCTCGAGGATTTCCGATCATGCTTGGCCATGTCGGCGACAAGCGTCGCGACGCGCGCGTTACTGAAAAATCTCGCGAGCTTCGGCCTTGGCCGCTAACAGCGCCTCCATTACAAGGCTCTCGGCGTGAATATGCCGGCGGAGCGCTTCCTGGAAGCCGTGCAGTAGACGGGCAATGGTGTCTGGCCCGAGATCAGACCGGCCATCGGCCAGTGCGCAAAAGAGGAGTGAGAGTTCCTCTGCCGCCAGCCGGTCGCAGCGATGATCAGCCTTCAGCCTTTCGATGGCCTTGGCGGCGAAGAGCGAACCCGCGTTGCGATCGAAATCGGGAAAGAGAGTATGCTCTTCGAGGTCATGAACCTCCTTCAAAATTGCTGGGATTGACTGCGCAAGCTCACGAACTGGTTCGCTCGCGCTCATCTCGATGTCCGCGGCAACCTCCTCGAGCCGAAGGCAAATCGTGAGCAGTTCGCGGTGGAGCGTTTCCAGGCGCATGATATCTGCAGCGCCAAGCGGGCGCGACGTTGCGTTCAACTCCACCTCCTATCACCTTAAGAATGCCACACCATCCTGGTGGCGGTCGTCGCCTCGGCCGCAAGCGTTCGAACTCCCTGGGTGCCATCCAGCACGTTGAAGTCTCATGCTCGACTACCTGTTCGGATATGACGATCTCCAATCTACTGTCCCCATCATGCCGCCTGCGCCGACGATTCTCATTGCGCAGGCGCAAAGACTGGGTCACTCTCGACCGTTCGACATGGTCCTTGGACACCGAAGTTACATTTTGTTTTCGGTCGCTGGCCGTCGGAGGCGACGATCGAGAGGCCCATCGCGCATCGTGATGCCGCTACAGTCCGGCATCCCACAATCTGAAATGCCTGCGTGGTCGTGCCAAAGAGCAGCATCGCGGACTGGCTGAGATCAGGCTACACGATCAGCAGCATTCGCTTCTTGGTTTAATATCGTCAAGGAAGCCTATGTAAAAGCGAGATATTCCCGGCAGATATCAAATTGCCGAAGAGGGCTTGACGTGGGTAATGGGCCGGACCGATGCACTCATTGATCTCGTGGAAAGCGTGCGCCGCACCGACCTCGAAACACCTAATGTATAGACAGAAAGCTCATTTGGCATTATGGAATAACTAATAATATCAGCCGAATATCCGTACTTATTGATCTAGAAAATCATCGCCTGCGATACAAGACACGCGGAACGATCGCTCCATTCCGCCGCCGAGGCAAGGCTCATTGATTTTGGCGAGGTTGGGAAGCCGCAAAGCACGTGTTTTTAGGACACGCGCTTGCCCCTATCGTCAAACACATGCAGGTCCTTGGCCAGCGCGCCGACGGTCACATGATCGTCGATCTGCCTCACCGATCGCCCTGGGACTCGGAACACAAGATCCTGGCCATTGGCGAATTTGCCATGCACATAACTCTCCGCTCCAACGAGTTCGATGCTGTCGATGCGGACCTTGGCGGTGAAATCAAAGTCCGGAGCGGTGGGTTCACTGACAACGAGGTCTTCCGGTCGGATGCCGATCGTAAATGCGCCGGCTGGTTTGGGCACATTGGGCGAGATCGACCAGCCCTCAAGAGTTTCAGCATGTTTGAGCAGGTTCATCGACGGTGAACCGATGAACGTTGCGACAAAAGTCGTTGCCGGTTTTTCGTAGAGTTCGATCGGTGATCCGACCTGCTCGATCTGTCCGCCATTGACCACGACCAGCTTGTCGGCAAGCGTCATCGCCTCCATCTGGTCATGCGTGACGTAAACGCTGGTCGTGCCAAGAGACCGCTGCAAGCGCTTGATTTCGATCCGCATCTGCCCTCTCAACTTGGCGTCGAGATTGGACAGTGGCTCGTCGAACAAGAACGCGGCCGGTTCACGCACGATCGCCCGCCCCATGGCCACGCGCTGCCGCTGGCCACCGGACAACTGGCGTGGTTTGCGGTGGAGATACTGCTCGATCTCCAGGGTCTTGGCGGCAATCGCGATACGACGCTCGATCTCGTCCTTCGGCGTGTTGCGGTTCTTCAGCCCGTAGGCAAGGTTCTGATGCACGGTCATATGCGGGTAGAGCGCGTAGTTCTGAAACACCATCGCAATGTCCCGCTCAGCGGGTTCCAGATCATTGACTGTTCTGTTGCCGATGACGATCTCGCCGGAGCTGATGCTTTCGAGACCCGCAATCATGCGCAGAAGCGTGGACTTTCCACATCCGGATGGGCCGACGAGAACGACGAGTTCGCCATCATCGATCTGCAGCGAGACTCCCTTGATCGCCTCGATATTGCCGCCATAGACCTTGCGGACGTTGTTCAGGGTAATTTGAGCCATTACTTCTCAGTCTCCACAAGACCTTTGACGAACCAGCGCTGCATCAGCACGACGACGAGGATCGGCGGGATGATCGCGAGGATCGCGGTTACCATCACATAGTTCCAGGGCGTCGAGGCGTCGGTGAAATCGACCATGCGACGCAGGCCGATGATGATGGTGTTCATCTTCGCGTCGTTCGTCACCAGCAACGGCCAGAGATACTGGGTCCAGCCATAGATGAAGAGGATGACGAACAGCGCGGCGATGTTGGTTTTCGAAAGCGGAAGCAGGATGTCACGCATGAAGCGAAAGGGGCCGGCATTGTCGATGCGCGCCGCTTCCACCAGCTCGCCCGGGATCGTCAGAAAGAACTGCCGGAAAAGGAAGGTCGCCGTTGCCGAAGCCATCAAAGGCAGCGTCAGGCCAGCATAGGTATCGATCAGTCCGAGGTCGACGATCACCTTGTAGGTGGGCAGGATGCGCACCTCGACCGGTAGCATCAGCGTAATGAAGATCATCCAGAAGAAGACCATCTTCAGTGGAAAGCGAAAGAAGACGATGGCGAAGGCCGAGAGGAACGAGATGACGATCTTGCCGACGGCGATGGCAATCGCAACGACTGTCGAATTGAACAAAAGCCGTTCAAGGCTGACGCCGACCACGCGCTCGACGCCGCCAGACATCGCCTCCGTATAGTTCTCGCTCAGTTGATCGCCGAGGGTCAAGGACATCGGCGGGCGGATGATCTCAACCGACGTACGGCTGGAGGCGACGAAGGTGTAGTAGATCGGAAAGGCGACGATAATGACGCCGATGATCAGCACGAGATGACCGATGAAATTGGCGATGGGACGTTTTTCAATCATCGGCGCGCCTCATGAGTAGTGAACCCGCTTCTCGACGAAGCGGAATTGGAACGCCGTCAGTGCGACGACGATGACCATGAGAATGACCGATTGCGCGGCGGAACTGCCGAGGTCGAGATTGACGAAGCCATCATTGTAGACCTTGTAGACGAGCGTTTCCGTCGCCTTCGCCGGTCCGCCGCCGGTGACCGCATGGATGATGCCGAACGTGTCGAAGAAGGCGTAGACGGTGTTGACCACCAGAAGGAAGAAGGTGGTCGGTGCCAAAAGCGGGAAGACGATCGTCCAGAAACGCCGCGCTCCGCGTGCGCCATCAATCGATGCAGCCTCGATCAGCGATTTCGGGATCGCCTGTAGTCCGGCGACGAAGAAGAGGAAATTGTAGCTGATCTGCTTCCACGCAGCCGCGACGATCACCAACGCCATGGCCTGGTCGCCATTCAGAAGCGGATCCCATGCAAAGCCGTTGCGCCGTAAGATATAGGCAAATGTCCCCATCGCCGGATTGAACATGAAGAGCCACAGCATGCCGGCCACTGCAGGTGCAACGGCATAGGGCCAGATCAGCAGCGTGCGGTAGATGTTTCGGCCGCGAACGACCCGGTCTGCCGCCGTTGCCAACAACAGAGCGAGAGCCATCGAGAGCAACGCCGTCGCCAGGCTGAAGACCACCGTGACCTTCAGCGAGTGTAGGTAGTCCGGGTTTGCCAGAACGGCGCGAAAATTGGCAAGACCGACGAAGCCGGACTTGAGCCCGAACGGATCCTCGCGAAGCACGGATTGATAGAGCGCCTGGCTCGCAGGCCAAAAGAAGAAGATGACCGTGAGCACGATCTGCGGCGCGAGTAGGAGATAAGGCAGTATCTTATTGGGAAAGACGACAGGCTGCAAAGCGACCCCCTTCTTTGCGCGAGGAGATGGACTGCCCCGGTTCACGCCCGGGGCAGTCCTGCTATTGCATCGTTAGTTTCCGATGGCTGCCGCGATTGCGGCGTTCGCCTTCTTGGTGCCTTCGGTCAGGGCCGCTTGCGCATCCTTCTGCCCGGCGAGCATCGCCTCGAACTCTTCGTTGAGGATGTCTCTCACCTGCGGAAGATTGACGAGCCGCACACCCTTGGAGTTTTCCGTTGGCGCCTTGCCCATCATCTGCAGGATAGGCGTTTCACGGCCGGGGTTCTTTTCATAGAATCCCGACTTCTTGGTTTCCTCATAGGCGGCGAGGGTAACAGGCAGATAGCCCGAGACCTGATGCAGGCGTGCCTGGATTTCGGTCTTCGACAGGAAATTAAAGAACTCGGCGATGCCCTTGTATTCATCGTCGGATTTTCCGCCGAATACCCAGAGGCTTGCTCCGCCCGGGATCGTATTCTGCGGACCGCTGCCCTCGTAATAGGGCAACTGGCCGATACCGTATTTAATCCCTGACTTGATGATGTCGCCGAGACCACCTGATGATTCTGTCAGAATGGCGCATTCACCTGATGTGAAGAGCTGCTTTGCCTCCGAGGTGCGGCCGCCATAACGGAACGTACCGTCCTTTGCGAGATCGGCTATCGCCTGGAAATGCTTGACGAACAGCGGTGCGTCGACCTTCAGTTCGACGTCGGGGCCGGCAAGGCCGTTCTCGTTCGTTCCGTAAGGCACGTTGTTCCAGGCTGCGAAGTTTTCGGTCTGGATCCAGGTGAGCCAGGTGGAGGTGAAGCCGCAGGCCGAAGCGCCGCTCGCCTTGATCTTCTTGGCCGCGTCGAACACCTCCGGCCAGGTCTTCGGCGGGTTCTCCGCATCGAGGCCGGCCTTCGTAAACGCGTCCTTGTTGTAATACAGGATCGGCGACGACGAATTATAAGGGAAGGACAGCATCGTACCGTCCGCCTTCGAATAATAAGCGACGATGCCCGGCAGGTATTGATCCTTGTTGAATTCGTAACCGCCCTTCTGGAGCACCTCTGCCACCGGCAGGATCGCGCCTTCCGCACCCAGCATCACACCGCTGCCTGCATCGAAGACCTGCAGGATGGCGGGCGCCTGCTTGGAGCGGAACGCGGCAATGCCGGCGTTCAACGTTTCCGGGTAGGTTCCTTTGAAGACAGGCACGACTTTGTAGGCGGTCTGGCTGTCGTTGAATTCCTTTGCCAGCTTGTCGACAACTTCGTTGTTGGCGCCGGTCATGGCGTGCCACCAGGAAAGCTCGGTAGCGGCCAATGCGTTTGAAGCAAGGCCGACTGAAAATGCGGACGCGACCACGACGGTCCAGTTCAAATGTCTGAACATGATTCCTCCCATTTCTCAAAAGCCAGGGCATTTGGCACGCCCGGCAAAATCGATCCTCCTCGATCGAAGCTTACGCAACCTTCGCTGCGAAACCAAAAATTAGTAAAAGCGAAATGAAATGAATATGCAACGAAAATATGACAATAGAACGCGTATTCCACTTAACCATGACGTGCCGTGTTCTGTTCACCGAGGCCGGTGGAAATCCCAGCCAAATCTGCGCGATTTGGCGAGATTGTTGCCCCTCGGTTTTGGCTGCCAGGGCGTGGGCGCATGGTCGCGAAGCGTGAAATGCCTCGGGAGTGCGGAGCGGCTTGCCGGGGGTAGTCGGTCCCGGTTCCCGGCCTGCGGCCGGCGCTTGCGCTGAAACCTCCTGCGGCGACCCTTTTAACCGGTCAAGCCGCGCGCGAACGGGCTCTGGCCGCGATAGCGGCCGCCGCCTGGTACGCTCATCCTTTTCCGGGCGTGCAGCATGACCAGCGTGGGCACATCGCGCGCACATCGCGCGCACGGAGCCAGTTTCGCAGAGATGCCCAGCCGGCAAGGCATCAGGCTCAGTACTGTTAAGCCTGCATCGGAAGCGACTTTGGACTTGTCTTTTCTATCAGCATGCTTGTGAAGCGATCGGACCGGAAAGCGTCGCCGCAACGATGACCTGCATTCTCGAGAAGGCAGGCTACATCAACTCGGCCGGCGGTTGTCTGTGCTATCTGACGGCAAAGGCGCGGCGAGGGGAGTTTTCGCTCGGACCAGTGTTGATGGCGTTGTTGCGAGCAAATGGCGCTTCAGTCCGGGAGCCTTAGTAGCGCCCAAAGTGGCGGTCTGCGACTTGGATGGGCTCATGCTAGACTTTTGCGCCGGTCGAATGGGCGCAGATGGCTTCCAGGAGTTTGATCGTCATTGCCTGTGCCAGGCGTGGAATCTCAAAAAAGCCTTCACGGTACAAAAGTATTGTCATGATGGTCTCCGCGAACTGCGGGTTCATCTGGCGAGCGACTTTTAGAGCCTTCTCGCATTTGTCTCCGAAGGGCGTAAGGGCTCATTGAGATACTCGACACCGTGATCCTTCACGACGCAGGCGATGTCGAACATGTCGCGGGGCTGCATCGTGGCCCTGCGGTAAAATATTTTCTTTGCGATGATTTCGCCAGGGGTCTCAAGCAGGACGTCGCGACCGCGCACCTCCGCTTTCACCGTGAGGTTATCAGTCAGGCTGGGCGCGCAGATAAAGTCGATTTCGCCAACATTCTCGAAGACGATCTTCAATGTTCTTGATCCATCGGACTGATAGCCGTCAGGGTTGATGTCGAGCGCGTAGCCCTGTGTCTTCGGGTTCAGAAGCTGCGGATCGATGAAGATGTCGACATCAAAGCTCTCGCGAGTGATCGATCTGGAGCATCAGGGCGGTACCGCTCAAAAAGTCCAATTGTCGATCAATGTAAGTTGGGAGCTTGCCTGATCGATAATGCAGCCAGCGTGATCAAAAAGGTCCCCCCATCTGCTGGCTGGGTGTTCGACCAACTATGCCGCCCGCGCCAAAGGAAGCGGGTAACCGGCAAGTGCCGAGAACGTCCGTGCTAAGTCGGAAGCGATCGCCGGATCAACGTGGATTTCGCCAAGAAACGAGATCTGAAGGTTCTCGTCTACCTCGGAAAAAAAGGAGAACGCCGACGCATCGAAATTGACTGCGCTGGCAGGATCGGAAATCTTGGATGCCAATTGCTCAGCCGAAAGCTTCGTCCCATAAGGGGCGTTGACAGTCGACAAAACCTTTACTGCAACAATAGACATCTTCCTCGACCACAGCACCTTCAGGTTTCTATATACCTTGACGATGCTTGCGAAACAAGGATCGTCGGTGACTACGCCGTCACACGTTAGCCTCGCGGCACTCTTCTAGGCATCTATATTCGGTCGATTTTCCGTTGTGGCGGCTTTTCTGAGGGTGAGGCTCATCTGGGGACGGTGCTCGGCCGTGGTCGCCGGCTGGGAAACGAAGATCTCGTTCACGCTGGCGCAATGCGCCATCGTGAGGTTGCAGCGATCCATCGCCTAGTTCTGTCCTCGGGATCCTGGCTACGTGTAATGTCGGTCACGACCGCGGCACAATCCGCGCCATGGGTGAGGACGCCATCAATGCGTTCAAGGTTCAGTCCACCGATCGCAACCAGTGGGGTCGGTCCGATTTTCTTCTTCCATGTGGCGAGGCGAGCAAGTCCCTGCGGCTCCCACTTCATCTTTTTGAGAACGGTCGGATAGACCGGACCCAACGCGACATAGTCGGGCGCGACTGACAGCGCCATATCGAGTTCGGCCTCGTCATGTGTGCTGACGCCGAGCTTAAGGCCGGCCCCACGGATCGCGGCCACGTCAGCTTGCGCCAGATCTTCCTGGCCGAGATGAACGAAATCGCAGCCTTCGTCGATCGCCATGCGCCAATGGTCGTTGACGACAAGTTGGCAACCGTGTCTCTCGCATATGGTTCTGGCGATGCGGATATCGCTACGGACTTCGCTATCGGGTCTTTCCTTGATGCGAAGCTGGACCAGCCTCACTCCAATTGGAACGAGGCGTTCGACCCAATTCGCGCTGTCGACAATGAGGTAGAAGGGATCGAGCTTCATGAGAAGACCGCCTTTCCGATCACCGGGGTGGAGGGGACTGCCATGTCTCTCGGTTCGAGCATGCCGGCTTCAAAAGCCAGCCGACCGGCCTCGATCGCCTTGGCAAAACCCGATGCCATCAAGGCCGGATTTCCGGCACCGGCCACCGCCGTATTCAGGAGCACGGCATCGAAACCGAGCTCCATCACCGTCGTTGCATGCGAAGGGCGGCCGATGCCCGCATCGACAATCAGAGGCACGTCCGGGAAGTGTGCGCGCATCGACCTCAAGGCGGACAGGTTTTGTGGCCCCATGGCACTGCCGATCGGAGCACACCAGGGCATCAACACGCGGCAGCCAGCCTCCAGCAGGCGCTCGGCAACGACCAGATCGTCGGTCGTATAGGGAAAGATCTCGAAGCCTTCGTTTGAAAGGATCTGTGCGGCTTCGACCAGCGCGAACACATCCGGCTGCAATGTGTCGTGATTGCCGATCACTTCGAGCTTGATCCAGTTCGTCTCGAAAACCTCGCGCGCCATCTTAGCAGTGAGCACCGCCTCCTTGGTGGTGTGGCAGCCGGCGGTGTTCGGCAGTATTTTCGTCCCGAGCTCGCGGATCAGTTCGAAAAACGCACCTCCGGCTTTGCCGCCGGCCGTCTCTCTCCTCAACGAGACCGTGATGATTTGTGTCCCTGAAGCCCGCACGGCGTCCGAAAGCACGGCTGGAGATGGATAGCCCGCTGTGCCCAGGAGCAGTCGGGAGGTGATTTCCGTGTCGTAGACTTGCAGCATGGTCAGCCACCTTTCATCGGCGAGAGAATTTCGATGCGATCATGATCGCGTAAGCGCCATCGATCGCGGTCGGCCGCGTGAACGAGTTCGCCGTTGACAGCGGTCGCCAGCCAGCTTCCTTCATAGTCGAGTGCAGCCATCAGTTCGGCGAGCGTCGAGCAGGCGACCTCGTGCTCTTCGCCATTGACGTTAAGGTTCATCATAGAACTCCGATCTGTGGTCCGGGTTGAGCAGAAGTTCGGCAACGTCGTGCGCAAGAGCCGGCGAGAGCAGGAAACCATGCCGATACATACCGTTCACGGAATAGATCGAACCGCTTTTCGTGATCCTTGGCAGATTGTCGGGGTAGGCGGGGCGAATGCCAGTTCCGGTTTCGGTGATCTGCGCTTCGCCGAAGGCCGGGTGCAGGGCGTAGGCTGCGTTTAAGAGCTCCATCAGCGACCGTGCAGTGATAGGACCGGACAATTCGCTCTCTATCATTGTTGCCCCGACCATGAAGACGCCCTGGCGGCGTGGAACGACATAGATGGGGTGTCGAGGATGCAAGAAGCGCACTGGACGCGACAGTTGAATGTCGCCGGTGCGCAGATAGAGCATCTCGCCACGCACGCCCCGCAGTGCCGCGTCATCCGGGAGCCTGGCAGGGCCTGTGCAGTCAATATGCGAATCGACACGGCGATCGACGGTGGCATCGGTCGCCTGGCCGAAATGAAAACGCACCCCCATGGCCATTAATGTGTCATGGAGTGAAGACAGCGCCTCTCTCGGATCGAGATGCGCTTCCCTCGGGAAGTGGAGTGCACGAGAAAAACGGCCGGCGAGATCGGGTTCCAGTTCGGCTATCTGGTCTGCATCAAGCCATCTGTGCCCTATGGTTCGCGCCGCGAAGCGATCGAGCTCGCGTGTATCGCGCGCGGCGGCGACGATAAGTGTCCCCTCTTGCACGACCTTGTCGGGCAGCGCCGTCTTCCACCACTCGATGGCTGTCGCGCCGACGCGTTCGACTTTCTCGTCGGCACTTTCGCGCTCACACCAGGGCGCCAGCATGCCGCCGGCAAACCAGGATGCGCCGGCGCCAATCCGTTTTGAACGTTCGAAGACGTCGACCTCAATGCCGCGTCGCGCCAGTTCGTATGCGGTGACAAGGCCGACGACACCTGCTCCGCTGATCAGCACCTGCCTCATTTGGCAGCCGTTCGAGCTGTTACCTGGCCGGAGCTGTAGGGCCATTCATCCATGCGCCGCACCGCTAACGGGCGCCGATGTTGCCGTCTATGTCCGCGGTTTGGCTCGTGTACGACATCTGAAAAGACCATTGGTCGGCTCCAACCTTGACGTTTGGAGACCCAGATCTTGGCGCTGGAAAGATAGAGACACGTCCACGCGATCGCAAAGGAGCTGTTGCAACTGCCGTCGTTCCCACCGTCCCTCCGCCAGCATGAACTGGATCAGGTTCAACGGGTCATTGCGCTGCGGTCGAAGGAGCCGATCCGCCCAGCAATATCTCAGCCCCTTGTCGGGACTCCCCTGGTGAATGAACCGAGTTGAACGGCCAATGCCGTGCTTTGTCAAGCGTTGTTGGTTCATTCCCAACGGGGCTAAAACGTCATCCGCATGCCTTAGAGCACATCTCAACGCGTATCGCGCTGAGAGGAGCAACATGAACCGGCGCATCAATGCGGCGGGCCTCGCACTCGTCTAGCGGCGGGAAGGCATCAAGGAGCATGCGTTTAGTAGAAAAGGCGCTGCAGCGTGAGTTTTGCTTTCAGGCAAGTGGAGGCATCGTCTGCCACACTACAATCAATGTCTCGAATGTTCTCAAGCGATTCCTTTCTCGCTTCTTCATTGATATCGCTCAGAGACCTTTCATGGTTGGTGCCGTCCCTGGAAGTGACAGTACACACATTTCCCAAGCACACCGTCGTGTCCGCCTGCGCGGGCGCGCCCGAGGCGATGAGAGCCACGGCGATCAACGTGCTCATGCAGTTCGACCATTTCTCCTCGGTAGGGCGCCGTCCTGCATCCATGAGAGTCCCCCGTTTTGAGTGGTTCACGGTGCAAGCCCGGTCGGAAAATGGCCAGCACCCAGTAAAAAGGAAATCCGAATGGCGCCATATCTGTGCAGAAAATTCGCTCGGCCGCGAAAGGGCGGTCAATGCAAGCAACTTCACCTCCGTCATGGTCGCGCTCGATCGCTATGGCGACATGTTTGGTCTCGATAAGTCACGCCGCCTGCTGCTCGCAGCTCGGACATGAACGTGCCGATTCGATCGCGAGGTCTGGGGACCGACGCCGGCGCTGAATTAACGAGCACATGCATATCAGATCGGGTCTCGGATGCGGAATATTTTCAGCTGTCTCTGGGGCATCTCGATGACGGCGTGGCCGTTGCGCGGCCACGCCGACCGGAGTATGCTTGGCGTAGTGTGATCCCAGTCGAGGGCCCAGAGTGGGGCAGCGCGTCAATCTGCGGTGTTGAGCAACACATCGCCTAGTGCAGCATACTGGTCGGTTGCTGTTCGCTCTGAATTCGACGTGTTGGGCTCGCCCGCCTACAGAACCAGCGACCGCACTCTGTTAACGCCAACTCATCCGTATTGCCGAACCTAAATTCATCCATCAGGAATTTTGCGAGGCGGCCAGCGCGGATGTCTTGGCGCGGGATCCTCGTTTCGAAGCAAATGCGATCGAATATCCTTTGAAGTGTATCGAGCTGTTCGGGTGCGAGTTCAAAACCTGACTGGTCAAAGTGAATAGCCATTTAGACCTCCCTTCTTGAGCTACCGCCTTCACCGAAGAGAGAAAGATAGCGAAATCTTTAATTGGCTCCAAGTGAGCAAAAGTTGAGATTTGCGTGCGTCGAACTGCTGCTGGTAGCGGGGAATCCGGCTCAGAGCCCACAGAGAAGCGGCGCTTATAAAAGGCGCCGCGGGGACGACAGCGGAAACGAGACGACTCCTTAGCCGCTCCTTTCCTTAAATGCGAATTGTTCTCGCCAATCATCAGATTTAGTTCGATATTTAGTCGTTGCTGAGATTGCTAGCGGTCTTCCCCCAGAGCCCTAAAAGAAGGCCGCTCTTTTCCAGTTGTCCCGCCGGGTCAGGCAGCCACCCTCCCAATTAACCAGCCATTTGTTTGAGCGCATCGTGGTCGTGGATGCCGCTTTGAAAAAGGCTGATCAGGTGCGCCGCGAGCGTAACGGCTTCATCGCTATCAAAGGCGAGGTGCCTTTCCTGAACCATTTCCCGGAAGACACATTCGATCTGCTTGAAGTCGTCAGGCGTTACAATCCCTGTGCGAGATCCAACCGCTTTACCCATAGCCCTAATCCCAGCCAGCCCAGGGGAGAACAGGGCCGACGTTTGCCCCGCATAGAGTATGCGCCGTTGCTGGGGGATTACACGTGGAGGGAGATCCAGACGGTCTTTGGGTTGGAGAGTAGCCAGACCGTCCGGAGCCCACGTTGGGTTGCCTCCACAATACACCAACGCTTATGCATTTAAAAACGCGTGCGGTAGGGCATTGTTCCGATTGCTAATGTATCGTGAATCTGTTCGGCGTGCGTGCCTTATGGCTCTGGCTAAAGTACCCGCCCACGGTTCTCGACCAAGGTGCCTGCGGCGATTGGGTAAAGCTGAAGTGCATCCAGAGCGACGGCTTTGTAGTCGTCGGATGTGAGCCATCGACGAAGGTGGCCGGCGCGATTTCGCGGTTGCTGCTTACGGCGAGGCGAGGCAACGAGCTGGTCTATGTATGCGGGGTCGGAACAGGCTTTACGGACAAAATGGCCCGCGACCTTCGCAAGCAATTGTCGGACATGCCGCCGGTCGCGCTCAAGCGCAAGAACGCGGTTTTCTGTGAGCCGGCATTTGTCGCCGAGATCACCTATACCGAGATCACCAGCGAAGGGAAGTTACGGCATCCATCGTTCGAAGGCCTGCGCGAGCTGGCCGAGAACGTGGATGTCTTCGAGCTCAAAAAATAGACCCGGGGAAGAGGGGCCTTGGAGCTGATACGTTGGGGTGCTCTTATAACTCGGGTGCGACAACAATGTTCCATCGCTGCGGTCGACAATCACCGTCGGTGTTTTGCACCCGGATCACGTTACCGTTGTTGTTGCTGCAACTGCTTACAACGCATGCGTCGACCAGGTGCCACGATCGACAGAGTTGTGCCGAACCGTCGCGCCAGGCCGTGCCGATCGAGGTGATCCCGGAGCGCTGCTTTGCTTGGGGCAGGGGCGTGCGCCCTGGGACCTCTAGCGACCTAGAGGCCGCTCTGGACAATCGGCAGCCACAGACCTTCGGCGCAGCGCCAGCCGGTTAGTGGAATGTCGCACTTTCGGTCGAACTTGCCAATTGGCGCCTCGCGAACACAATTCACAGTCGAGCGAAATGGGTGTCCTGGGACCTGGAAGGTCGTCTGAGCATAGGAGGCGGTGCACGAAAAGTATGTGAGGATAGCTAGGGCGCATGCGATATAGTTCGGCATTGCGGGATCCTCTCCAATTTTAGAAGCTGCTAAAGTTACTTCAAAACGGAGCGATTTGCCCTTAGCCTTTTCGAACTAGCTCAGGCGGAGGGGACTCTTGTTCAAACATGGGAAGCTTCATTCCTTCCCATCCAGGATAATCCGCAACGTCCGGATCATATTTGCCGCATCGAGCAGGGCAGCCCTAATTTCTCCTTTACGCGGCTCTCGACAAAACCACGCTGGCACACCTCGTCGGGAACGTGTTGCCACCATGCTGCTAGAAAGGTGTCGTTCTGCAAACGGTTAAAGGGGGACCCGTCATGGAGCAGCGACGGGAAGCTCCGTCATCCGTCGTTCAAAGAGCGGCGCGAGCTGGCCGATCTTCGAGAAAAAAATGGGCCCCTGCGGGAGGGGCTCGAGAGTTCGACAGCACGTGGCATGTCCGCAAAAAACGCGTCTCTCAGAGGATTGTTCCTCCCCCAGACAAGCCTTGCAGGCGCTATCGACGTGGGCCAACATTGGGCGCCTTGTAGATCGACGGCCCCATGCCCCGATACTCGGGTTGAAGGAACGTGAATTCGTAGCTCCGGGTCAATGCTTCGACCAGCGCATTGACGATGGCTGTACGGGCGAACTCTTTCCTGTTGGCGTCAATGGCGACGAGGTCTTTCGCCACTGCCTCGGGCAGCTTCCAAAGCTCGGCCTCGACGAGCGCGACAACTTCGGCATCGTCGACCGCAGTCCCGGCGCGCTCGATATGGTGGTTGATGCGGATATGCCTGACGAGTTCCTCAGCAATTGAGCGGGCGCTGTCTTGTTCGCGGCGGCGCGAAACGCCTGTTCCTGCGAAGCGGCGTTTGGTCGATTGGTCTATCACCGCCAGATGGATGGCGACGAATGAGGATAGCTTGGCGTGGTCCGTCACTTGCTGAACTCCAGATAGCATTCTTCAGTGCCCGATCGTCGATCGGGGCGAGTTGTGCCGCATGTCTGAGATTGGCGCCCACCTAGCGCCGGGGGTCAGGATCGCTTGGCCGGTGGCCATTCGATCTTGTGTTCGAAGCAATACCAGTTTGGCGCCGACCGTCCGTGGGCATAGCCGAAGCCGCCCCACTTCATGCAGCAGGGAGGTTCGCACAGATGCTCGGCCAGGCTGCTTTCCGCTCTCTTGGTAGCGCCAACCTCGTCGCTCATGCTCAATGCCTTCTGAGTAAACTGTTCTACAAATGTTCTCATTAGGGCAGAGAGTCAACGACCAGATTTGGGGAGGCTCTCCGCATAACTCAAAAAGGGGAGCGCTGAATCGCGGAGCTCAATCGACCATTCGAAGCCGGTAGGTGGCTCGCAATTATCCCAACCACCAAACTCATTCATTTGCTGCCATCGACCCTTCTTGCCGTGTCGAAATTCCTCGCTATTCGATTTGTAGATTTTGAACCGATAGGGGCGCACGACGCGGACAAAGATTACGGATCCATCCTCCGGCATGTCGCCTTTTCGCCATGTGGTGCCGGGCATTTTGATAGCCTCCACCCAATCAATGCGGCTTTGGGGCTATCAGCACGACGCCGGCGCCAAGCTCAAACATTTCTGCCTCAGCATTGATCG
>NZ_LMCO01000043.1:0-53232 GCF_001424825.1 Ensifer sp. Root31
CAGCACCGGGAGCTTCGCCCAGCGTTTACGGCTCGCCGCCAGTTCCTCGAGAAGCACTTCGCGATTTCCGGCATTTGCGAGGCGCCGCAGCCGCTCTTCCAGGGCGCGGCGCGTGGCCATGGTGATAGTTTCTCCGGTCTTCTCGGCCAGGGCCTTGGCAAGCCGTTCGGTCTCCAGATCTTTAATACTGAGCGCCATCGAAGGTTCCTTGGTTCCTGATTTTCTGTATTCTACCTGACCGCAGTGTTGATGCAAGAGAAGTATCCGGGCTGATGGATTGCGAAGAAAACCGCTGAAGTCGCGCTCTCAGAAGATCGCGATGTATGGGCCGGACGGCGCGATTTCGAGTTGGCGCGAACTGATGACGGCCGCGGTGGTCGTCCGATCAATGCTCGGTGTCAGTCCGAGCGCCAACCAGGATGCTTGCGACGCCATGGCCCCGGAAAATGCGGCCGCGACGATGGCCTGCATTCTTGAGAGGGCGGGCATATCAATTCTGCCGGCGCATGACTTTCCGTTGACGCCGGAACCGTCTACTAATGTGAGCGCACCAGTGTCATTCGAGCCTATCAGTCCGACAGGACAATGATCAAAGGAGGATACTTTGGCAACCGGTACGGTAAAATGGTTCAACACAACAAAAGGCTTCGGTTTCATCCAGCCGGATGACGGAACTGCCGATGTGTTCGTCCACATTTCCGCGGTGCAGCGAGCTGGTCTACGCGGACTCAACGACGGCCAGAAGATTACCTATGAGCTGGTGAAAGACCGCAAGTCCGGCAAGATGTCAGCCGACAACCTCCAGACCTGAGCCCATTGCGATTCTGCAGCTTACTGCATGCAGTGTTTGTTCTGCTCCAGCGGTGCCTCTGGCCGGACGTCCAGGACCACACGCCTCCGCCGGTATGACCGGCGCTTTCAGGTGATCAGCCGGGCGGCGCGCCCCTGTTTGCGTTCCACGTCATTGTAATAGCGAGCCGCCTGCGTGACGGACTTGTGCAGCGACTGCTGCATGGCTTCAGGGAGCGGGATGCCCCGATTGGCAGCCTCGGTCAGATAGCCTGACCGCAACCCATGCGCGGAAAATAGCGTCGGGTCGAGCCCGGCATGTTTGCAGCGGCCCTTCAGGATCAGGTTGACCGACTGCGGCGTCAGCGCCCGCTGGTCGATATTCCCCCATTGGTCAATGCGTCGGAACACCGGCCCCTCTTCGATATTGGCTTCCCCCAGCCAACGTTTCAGCGCAACCACTGGCCGGCCGATCAGCAGCACATGTTCGTCGCCATCACTCGTCGTCGTCTTCGTGCGGCCGAGCCGGATCGACAGGCAGGGGAGGGGAGGGGATTTCTCGTCGTTTGGATCTGTCCGAACCGGGTCCTCATCGTTGAGATCCTCAACGCGCATCGCTGCCACTTCTGATCGGCGCCGTCCGCCGGAGGCGAACGCGGCCAGAAGCAGTGCACGATCGCGTAGATCGACCATGCGCTCGCCAGCGCACGCGAGCAGAAGCTTCGCCAGGATATCGGCTGTAACCGCCTTTTTGCTCTTGCGTTGCCGCGGCCGCGCGCTGGCGCGAACGGCTAGCCGCAGGGCCGATTTCAGCGAAGGGCGGTCAAAGGAACCGATGAGGCCGCGCCAACGGGTGAGGATCGACCAGCTTGTTAGCCGGCGTCGAACGGTTTGCGGGGCGTGTGGCCCGTCGGCGCGCAAGAGGCGTTGAGAACGCAAGCCGCTTTCCACCTCTGCCGGCATGCCATGGCCTGGATCCTCGGCCCGCTTAGCCGGGTCCCAGAGGTGATGGGCGACGAATTTGAGAAGCAGACTCTCCGGCGCCGGCCAGGGGAGGGGAGTGCCAGTGGCGAGCTGGCACCAGGCCTCGAGATAGCCGAGGTCAGAAGCAAGCGCCCTCAGGGTATTGTTGCCCATGCCTTCGCTGGCGAGGTGTTTTAGCGTCGCTACATCGTTGTCGGTCAGAAGTGCAGCAAGCTGGTCGCGGCGGTCGAAGGGCAGGATGGCGTCCAGGGCGTCGAGTTGCTCGGCTCGAGCCAGAGCACTTGATTGGATCCCGTCAGTGCTCATTGCCGAACGGTCCCAGGACCGGCACTTTCTCTGCCCGCGCTGCAGCCGCCAGCTTTCGATCGAGGGTCGCCAACGGAAGGGACCGGGCGATCGCGAGCTCGAGATAGGCAGCATCATACGCACTGAGCCCTTGCGCCGTCGCAAGCTCGATCACCGATCCGTCCTGGCCGGCGCCGGCGTCCTCAAGTGGGAGGCGCCGCAATCTGGTCATCGCCGTCAGTGCCTGACCCGCCGCAATGCGCTGGCGCCTTTCGGCGGTTACAAGGATGCTCCTGGCTTCGTGCCAGAAGAGACCTGGGACCGGACACTGGCCGGATATGCTGGCGATCAGTTCTTCAGCGATTTCGCTGTGCTCTTCCGGAAGCAGCCAGGCGGCTGCGGTCGAGGCATCGAGAACGAAGACGCTCAAAATCGCTGTCCTTCGCGCTTCCAGTCAAGGATCTCATCGTTGGTAACGGGTTTGGCACGCAAGCGAGCCGCCCGGACTTCTGCCATCAGGAAGCCGAGCTCATTGTCCTTGTGGATCCGGCTAAGCTTGGCGACCGGATCGTTGCCGCGGGAAATGATGACCTCTTCACCGGCTTCGACGCGCGCCAGGAGTTCGGAGAGATGCGCCTTGGCCTCGGCGACTTTGACGGTGACGCTCATGGGAAACTCCGCTGAACAATGGCTCTCGTCGCGCAGATTTCGGACGAGCGCAAATTTGACGTTCTGAGCTAAAAATAGAGCGCACGTACGTGTTGGTCAACTGGTGGACCATCTCACTATCGATACTTGAAACCTATCGATAGTGATGGCGCTTGAAAATTAGCATCCTGGTGACGGAAATATAACGCTAATTAATTTCCGTTTGTGAAATTTAAGGCGTTAATTCATATGGTTAATGATCGCCTAAGATGATCAAGGTGCCCAGAGTAGCAGTGTGTCCCGTCGGAACGCCGGCCTCACCTGCCGCATCTCGACGAACGCATTGCCCGTTCGGCGGTCGGCGAAGGCTTTCTCGAACGCATGCACTTCGCCGATGCCTGCGCCTCGCTGTGGATCGACGGCGACGCGTCATCTGGAAAGCTTTGGCTTCACGAATGCCGGCCACCCCTCTGCACCCGACCATGCCCGCGCCGGGCTGCGCTGCCTGCCTGGCCACCAGTGACTGCGGCGGCCGGCGACAATTTGAATAATCTTCAACTTTTGTTTGCATTAATGCAGTTAGACCCGGGCTCGGCCGCCGCTTTGGATCGACGCTCCGTAAAGCTGGCCGGTTGACGGAACGATCTGTGGACCAAATTGCAGAGACCAAATGCACAACGAGAAGCCACCAACCGCCATACTCGAGAAGTGGCTTAAGAGTTATCCGTCCTCTAAACAGGGTTATGGTCATATCCTGATGGAGCAAATCGCGGCGGGTGACGCAACCATACGAGAGGGGTTGCGGCCCTATTTCGAGTCAGCGCATTCGGATGCCCGAGAATACTTTCATGCCTATGCAGGGATGAGCCTGCATCCGGACGCCGGCGCTCCGGGATGCAATGCAAAATATCCAAACTGCCTTCCTCCGAAGGCAAGGCGTGGTGTGTTCGGAGAAGTGATGTCGGGGCTGATGACCGAGGCGCTGGACTTCGTCGGCAATCACGAATGGATCGTTCCGGTATTTCTCTTCCGCAACCAGGAAGACGCCAGGCAGTATATCTATGTTCTTTCGCGCGATCCCGCGCGCAAAAGAGAGGTCCTCGGCCGCAAGGGCGACGATTTTATCGGCATCGTTGTCAATGATGTTGGCGCGGTCACGCGGTTCATTGCCGGAGAGGCCAAATGGCGCAAACAATGGATACCCTCCGTTCTTGATGAGGTGATGCTTGGGAAGAAAATCGAAGTGCCGAAAAAGTCCGGCAATTTTGTCCACAATGGCAAGGGTGTCTGGTTCGAAATTAACCGTGCCCTCGATGTGCCGATTGGGGTGAAGCAGCTGCAGGAGATTCTCCAGGAGTTGGCTCCTGATGAATACGCCGACGCCATCCTCTCCCTGGACAAAATTCAGCAGCTGCAAAATCCGGCCCCGTCCGAGCGAACAGATCTCATTCTGCTGATAGGGGGCGGTGCATCTAAACGTGGTAATGGTGAGACGTTGTTGGAATGGGAAAACAAGCCCGCCGAACATCAGAAGGACAGAGACCTTCAGGTTGTAGAAATCATCTTGTCCGACGGCGATGCACTAATCGATGGCCTTTATGACAGCCTCTGGCCCTAGGTACAACCCATGCCGAGCAAAGACGCAGAACGTATCGCAATTGCGCTCCGGACACGTAATTCTGCCGGCCAGGATCAGGTTTTGACACCTCGGCAAGCCAGGGCTCTCGTCAGGGCGATACAGACCACGTGGGATGTCGAAACCATCCATTGGTCCCAAAGTGATTCTGAGGAAACGTTGGCGGAGGCATATCGCCTCCTTCACGCCGGAGGGGTTCTGCAAACAGTCGAAGGTGGAAATCCAGTCGACGCGAGTCTGGCTTTTCGAAGGGCAGGTGAGCTTTTCGAATGGCTTGCTCGCTCGGATGACAGCTTGGCCGAAATCGTTCCACTGGCTCTTTTTGCTGCAGGTTCGTATCAGTTGGGTGGATTGCCCGCTATGGCGGCCGGACTTCTTCGTCAAGTGAAATCGAAAGACGACGGCATTCTACTCTTCGGCGACTTTCTTAGCGCCGATTTTGACCGTGTACTGGAGAGGATTGCCGCCTTCTGGCACGCCCATCCGGAGTTGACCGCACCTGATGCATCCAACGCGTTTTTCAAGTCAGACGTTGGGTCGGACTTGGCCTGGTTGACGACGCTGGAGCTGGTGCGATCGGTTGGGCTCGCTGCTGACAGCCTACGGCGGGGACAAACCGACAGACTGGAAGCGGCGATCACCCATCTCCGGCAAGTCGAGAGATTCCTGTTGCGCCTTGCGCCAGAAGATGTGGCGACGCTAGCGTTCTTCATTCGGTCGGCCTGCGAGCGTTATGCAAACGCGACGATTTATCGGCCTCTTCGGCAACTGGCCGCAATACGTCCAGCGCGACTTGCATATCTTGATGGTTTTGCAAGGCGCCAGTACGCAAGGGGACGTGGCGTTCTGTGGCAATCGCAGCACCAAGGCATAGAGCGATTGCTCCAGAATTCGTCCTTTGCTCTGTGTACGCCGACAGGATCGGGCAAAACGTTGGTAGCGAACCTGGCGATCGTAAAAGAACTTCTTCTGCTGGGCGACAGCCTTCTGGCACCCCTTGCCCTTTATATTGTTCCTTCGCGCGCGCTTGCCGGTGAGGTCGAGGCGAAACTCACTGGAGAGCTTGGTCGCGAGTTCATCGTGACTGGTTTATACGGTGGCGCCGACTGGGGGATCACGGATGCATGGCTGACAGCCGATACGCCGACCGTCCTCATTGCTACTGTCGAAAAAGCCGACGCGTTGATGCGCTATCTTGGCCCGATGCTGCTTGCCCGTGTGAAGCTCCTGCTGCTGGATGAGGCGCACCAAGTAGTTATCGACAACACGGTTTATTCTCAGGAAAAGCTGGCGGAACACACGAGCCGTGCGGCGCGGCTCGAAGCATTTGTTTCACGACTCTTGGCCCGCAAACCGGACGTCGTTCGAATCGCCCTAACAGCCGTCGCGGGCGGGGCAGCTGGCCCGGTCGCCAGATGGATCGAGGGGAATCCCGCTGCAGAAGCAGTAGGCTCCTACTATCGCAGTACGAGGCAGGCGATTGGCACGTTCGAAGTCCGTGATGGCGCTGCACCGGAAATCCTCTTCGACATGCTCAACGACCGCGTCCTTTCCGTAAGAGGGCGTGATGCGAACGTCTATATGCGACTGCGCATCGCGCCGATGCCACAGGCGCCTGCGACTGTCAGAGACAGCCTGAACCACAATACGCAGCTGGCAATACTGTGGACGGCGCTCCATCTGACCGAGGGTAACCGGCGTATATTAGTCTCAGTTTCTCAAAGCCCGGAAGACACCATCCGCTGGTATGCGGAAGCCTTCTCACTAAAGGGATGGCAAAACTTGCCGGCCTTTATGCCGCCGGCCGACGGCCCGGACGCGGAACTATTCCGATCTGCACGGATGGTTTGCGCGGATTATTGCGGTCAAAATGCGCACGAGCTAAAACTGCTCGACAGGGGCATTGCGACCAATCACGGCCAGATGCCGCAACGCCTCAGGCGCATGATGGTAGCGCTGATCGAGCGGTCGGTTTGCCGCATTACCGTAGCGACGGCTACCCTCACCGAAGGCGTCAATCTTCCCTTTGACCTTATCTTCCTGCCTTCCGTGATGAGAAGTTCCTTCGACGTCGCCACGCGAAAGCGAACCGAGCATCCGATGTCGACGGCAGAGTTTCGCAATCTTGCCGGCCGCGCCGGCCGCCCAGGTGCTGCCAAGGGCATGGAGGGCATGACTCTTGTTGCGCTCCCAATGTCTGAATCGACTACGGCTCCCGGTCAGCGGCAGACGCAACGCGATCAAATGGAGGCCCGCAGGGTCGAATACGACAACCTTCTCACAAAGCTGATCGACGAAGCTGCGAGTGGTGGGGAACACCATAGTCCGCTCTCAGTGCTGATGCGCTCGATATTGCAAAGGGCGTACGACCTTGGCGTGACGACACCTGCCGAGTTTATGGATTGGCTGGAGGCTGCTGCCCCGCAGGACTTGTCTTTGCAAGCGGGTATGGCTTCACCATCCGCAACCGCCCGTCTGGCAGACAGCATTGACGAGCTGGATGGCATCATCTTGTCTGCGATTGAAGAGCTGCAGGCGATTGAGCCGGCTCAACTGACCCAGGCGCAGATCGAGGCCGCGCTTTCCAGCGTCTGGCAGAATACGTTCGCGCGGGTGGCCTCGGCCTATGAGGCTTGGATGGAACAGGCCTTCGTTCAGCGGGGCAGGGGTCTTGTCGAAACGGTCTATCCGGACGCTTCGGAGCGGAAGGTGCTGTACAGCTTCGGTTATACCCCATGCATCGGCCGGCGCTTCCGGCCCGCGGCAGAAAAGTTGATCGACATTCTGCATTATGCGGACGGCTACGGCGGGAAGCAGGACGACGACCGGCTCGCGTTGTTCCGGCAGATGGGAGACATCATCGCGACGGACCCCGGCTTCGGCTTCACGGTCAGAGACACTGTCATCGGACGCGATCTCTATGCCAGATGGCATGAGGTGCTGGCCTGGTGGATGGCAGCTACAGATGCTCTAGCGCCTCCCGTCAACGATCTTCGCGCGTGGCAGACCTTTGTAGCGGACAACCTGGAATTCCGGTTAGGCGTTGCTATCGGAGCCGCGGTTGCTCAGCGCTGGACCGAAGAAAATCTCGATCCGTTCGCGACACCAGCCCTCGATACGTGGAAAGAGATGACGGATTTACCGTGGTTTGCATTTTGGGCGAAGGAATTGCTGCGCTGGGGGACACTGGATCCGTTCGTGGCGTTTGCCCTGTCGCAGGGGGCCGCCCGTTCGCGCGATGACGCCGTTCCCCTAAAGCAGGAGTTCCTAGACTGGTTGGATCATCGCGATGAGCCGGTGGCACATGACGAAGAGCTGATCGATCCGAGGAATTTCCTTGAGTGGTTACGCAGCAAAAAAACAGCCCCCAGTGAAAGAACGTCTACCCGGTCGTTGCAGGCCGGCCTGTCTGGCACCTCTGGCACCCGGGGGAAATACTCGGTCATCCCGATCCGGGTTGCCGATGGTCTTCGCTGGATCGATCCTGCCGGATTCGAACTGGCTACCACGCCTGACAGTCCGGCGTTGATCGGTTCAGCGATCTACGGTCACGATTTTGATCTCCTGACGAAAAGCGGGGCCGAAATCCTCAGATCATTTTGAGGTGCCTAACATCCTGCAGCATCTCGCGGTCCAGCGTCAGGTCCGCGACGATCTTCTTCAGCCGCGCATTCTCGTCCTCGAGCTGCTTCAGCTTCTTCATCTCCGGCGGCAACAGACCCGCGTATTTTTTCTTCCAGTTGAAATAGGTCGCCTGGCTGATCCCCGCCTTGCGGCAGATCTCCGCGACCGTCACCCCTTCATCACCCTGCTTCAGAATGAACGCCTTCTGCGCGTCCGAAAACTGCGATGCCTTCATCGTCTTCCGTTCCTTTCCCAGCCAGGAAAAATCACCGGAAAACTCTAACCAAAATCGGTCCAGTTTGAAGGGTTCAGATCAGTTTGGATACGGCATATACAACTGCGCTGGCTTTTTCCTGCTTCGAGCCGTCAGGGAGCGGCGCCGGTATCGGATGGGAAGTGCGTAGCGCTGGTGCGCTCACATTGAGTGTAAGTCTCGTCGCGGTCGGTGAAAATTTCGACTTCCTCTTCCACGCGGATATCGAAGTATTCGTTAGTATCGAAAACTGCAGCCGCCGAATCTCGCGCAGGGTCCGTATCTTTCCTTGCGAGCTCGTCTTCCGTAGAGCGAGAGAATTCGGAAAGACGCCGAAGGATGTAGGTTCGATGGTCTTCCGGTAGCGTGGCGATGACAACCTTCAGAAGGAATTGGAGGCTTTCGATTTTGCCGCTCATCTCGGCAACCATCCTATCTCTTTCCTCTTCCATCATCGTCGTTTCTCCTGCTGTTGGTTGCGAAACCCAATGGAGCATCTACCCGCGCTGGTGGCAAGGACGCCCGGGAGCTTATCCCCGGAGCGCCTGCTGCCTGGTGCCCTATTTGAGATTGGTGAGGAGAGAGTTCGCAAGCATTTCGAAAAGACTGACCACGGGTGAGATTCCCCTCAAGGCGAAGGATCGGAGGCATCCGGACTGAGCGGCATGTTGCCGGCTTCCAGTCGTCTCAGGCGGAAGGAGAGTTCGCGTTGCCGCCTTTGATCGGAACGCCCGGGATGCGGAACGATTTCCCAGACGCCACAGGTCGATAGCCCTTCTGACAGGATGGTAGGCTTATAATGGCCTAGGGGGCGGCGAGATTGATGACGTCTTGAGGGGGAAACAGGCCGGACGCGACGATAGCGGCGTGAGCCTGCGCAGGGTCGTCCGCGAAAAACACGACACCCAGATCCTCGCCGGCTCTGGAGCAGCAGACATAAAGAAGGCGACGGGTGCGCATCACCGTCGTTTCCTTGCCGTCCCGGATGTTCTGCTCGTCCGTGTCGGAGAGAGGCGTGATGCCGAAATACTTCCCGTAATTGAACTGATTATGGCGACCTTCTTCGTCATCGAGGATCGTGAGAACACGGCTGAATTCCGCACCCTTTACCCCCTGATGCGTTTCGAACGGCGACTGCTCCTCAATGTAGCGACGATAGCCCCATAGCTGGCGGATCGGCGTGTGAAGGAGCTTCACCAAAGCGGCATGGTCGCCGCTTTCAACTGATGGAGCCGCAACATCGTATTCAGCCATTGCCGCGAGGATGCGATCATCCAGCTTGAACATGCCTCCGTCCCGCAGATGCTCGAACGCAGCAAAAGCAGGGGTCGCTGAAGCCTCTCCGCAAATCTGCGCGAGCGCCTTCAACCGAGTGTCCATATCTTTCAAAATGCCGGGCACAGCGTTCGCCTGCATGTACTCGCGCTGCAAAAAAGGCGCATGGCGACGCAGAAGGCTCATAACCTCGAACTGATCGTCATCGGCATTGGCTAGCATCAAGGGGGCCAGCAGCTTCAGCAGAGGGGTGACGGCCCAATGTGTGCCGTCATCGAAACCGTCTTTGAGACCGTCAGACGTCTTGTCGTGGAAGGCTTCGTACAGGGAGCCGAAGCCAAGGCGATTGGCGGCCATCCGGTGGGCAATCACCAAGACCTTCACGTCAGCGTCAGATTCATCGCTGAGCCAAAGGGCGTCGCTGTTGTGGTGTGCTAGCCATTGTCGCGCGTCAGCTAGGCTCTGGGTACGGTCGGTCTTGGACACCACGAGCAGCTTCGCCGAGCCTTGGACCGGAACGCGTACGCCTCCGACCTCTTTCGTTTTGCCGCCGGTCTGAACAAGACCGTCATCGCCCGCGCGGATCTGGTTGATCACATCAAGGACAGCGACGGGGCAGCGAAAATTTTCAGGCTTCTCGATAGGCTTCCAGCCCTCAAGAGGTGCTATGACGCCGGCCCCGGATGTGTAGATTTTTTGCATCGGATCACCAATGAACCCGAGGCAGAACTTACTGCCGAGCAAGGCTGAGATCGCCTGGAGTGCCGCAACGACATCCGGATCGGTGTCCTGACTCTCATCGACAAAGATGAACGGGTACTTCTGCCCAACCACCTTGGCGATGACCGGAAGGTCGCGGATCAGCTCGGTCGAAAGCTTGATAACGTCGTCGTGCCCCAAAATGCCCTTCGGGTAGTCGCTCCCGACACCGTAGGTGAAGCGCTTCACATCACCGACCGTGAGCTTTTGGGCTCGGTACCGCTCTAGGTCGGCGTGTTTGCGTTCGCGCGTCGGTGCCCGCGTCCTGTTCGTGAAGCCTGCAATCTCAGTTTCAGTGTCTGTGATTTTTTTGTCGAGCCGACGCCCGACCCAGCTTGCGATGTCGATCTGAAACGGCTTCACGGCCGCCCAGAGGAAGCTGTGGATCGTGGACACGTGGAACAATGGATTGTTGCCGACATCACCCCAGATCTCGGCGACTGCGACTTCTGTGTAAGTAATGCAGGCGATCTTTTTGGACTGCGCTCGGAGAGCTCGGCCTCGTGTTTTCAGAAGATGATCGAGCGCTTTGACGATCGAGGTCGTCTTTCCCGACCCTGCACCTGAGACCATTACGAACCCGGTAGACGCGTCATCGTCTAGCAAGGTTCTCAGTTCAATATCAGCCGGCGTATCCGGCTTTCCCGCGCGGCTGGTCATTGACCCACCTGAACGTTCTGAGGTTGGGCAGGAGCTTCGTCGGCGCCCGCGACTTCAGCCGTGTCTGCCGTCTCCTCTTCTACGATCGCGACGTGTTGAGTCAGCCAGTCCAAGCCCTGCTGGATGTAAGTCGGGACGACCCACGTCGCGTCGCTGCTAGCCAAGAGACCCAAGGCGAAGTTGGTCTTCTTGAAATGCTGGCCTTTTACGCGCGTGTGAATCTTCGAAGCCAGATCGGCCAGCGGCATCGTTCCCGCCTTGCTCCATCGCAGCTTCAGATCGTGGTGCTCCTTCTTCTGGCACCATTCAAGGTTTTCGTAAGCGAACGCCTCTTCGAGGGTTCGGCTCTTCAGCTCAGCCGTCTCCGCTCCCCACGTTACGGTCACGGGGCACTGATACGTCACCATCACATGCGCACCCGAGCCATTCTGCGGCGCTTGCAGCTTGCTTTCAGGCGCCGCGGCCAGAAGGTCTTCAATCAGTATCTTGCCGGGGAGCCACTGGCGCAGGGTCTGGTTTGCCGTCACAGCTCCAGCCGTTCCGGCAGGGCATTTTGAGCTTGGCTTCGGCTCATCTCCTTCAGCCGCACCCTCATCATCGAGCTCATCGTCCTCGTCTTCACACGCGTCGTTATCGCTTTGGGTAGCGGCGTCCCCGTTGGCGTCCGGAGCGGCTTCGGCAGCCTTCTTAGGCTTGGGCGGATACACGCTGTCGAGGTCTGTCACGATCAGGGTCGGCAAGCCGAGAAACTCAATCAGCTTCTGGAAGCGAAAGGCGAAGGCGCCGCCAACCTCAAGAATGCTGAGATAAGCAGCGTTCAGCTTCTCAGCGCCGTGCCCGATCATCAACGGAAGTACGAGGCGCTCGACGTTGCCCTCAACAAGGATTGCGCCGTCAGCGAAGAAGAGGTCGCAATGCGTCAGCTTCATATATCGCTGGAGGAAGTCCCGGTCTTCCTTGTTGCTCTCGTAGAAGGCTGAGAGGTTGAAAACAGACGAGCTTTGCTTGGAGCCGATTTCGGCCGAACGGCGGAAATAGCGTAGCGGTCTGAAGCCCCGCTCGTACAGGATGTGCGGGGAATGTGTCGTGATCACGAACTGCGTGGCGTGACCGTCCGCCCCTGCGGGCGGGATGAGTTCGGTGAGCTTGCGAACGAAGGCCTGCTGGAGTTGCGCGTGCATATGCGCCTCCGGCTCCTCGATGAACATCAGGTGGATTGGTTGGCGCTTTTCTTCCTCACCTTCCTCTGTGACCGACCACGCAGCATGGAGGTCGAGGAGTTCGACGCCCATGTAGATGAGGTTTTTAAAACCCAACCCGTTGTAGCTGTCGGGGAGAGACAGGGCTTCTGCGTCACCGGTCGCCTCTTCGAGCAGGTAGTGAACCTTGGCCTGCTGATCGCCCATCAGGCGCTCCAGCCGCAGGGCGGCGCGGATCTCCAGTGAAGGGTTGGAAAGGCCGGGATACCCGAGCTTGCGCAGCGATTTGAACGTATCCTTGAACACGTCTGAAAAATGCTTCGTCAGTTGGTCTTCAGATAGCGCCAACGCGCGCAGGGCGTTGTGGTCGTCTTCGCGCTTGCTCTGGTTGCGCGTGTAAAAACGGCTGAGGCGCTTGGACAGATCTTCGGTTCGAGCCTGTGCGTTACCGTCGCTTAAGTGTCGCTGCGCGCTCAGGAAGTCCACCTTGATCAGCGAATTGATGATCGAGTGGCCCGTGCGCTCGGTGTCTCCCAGGATCTCCTTCGGCGTATAAGTCTCGGCGGCGTTCGCAGGGTCGAGCGACGCTTCGTCGAGGATGAAATAGCGCAAGCCGTATTCATTCTTCAGCTCGCGCGCGAGGTAGTCGCGCATGTTGCGAGGCCAAGGCTTGTAATCCGCGCCATGCTCGGCCTTGGTCTGCGCGAACTTCGCGGCCTCGGTCGCCATCCTCCGGTAGCTGGCCAGCGTTTGGGCGGCATCCTTCGCGGCAAACTCAATCCGGACGCCGACGAGTGCGCCTTCCCATGCGGCTCGGGGCAAGAGATCTACTACCCGGTAGAGACTGTCCGGATCAACGCTGATCCACACATCAAGAGTTATGGCTGGGAATTCGAAGGCTTGCTCAGCCGCATCTTCCGCCGGGAAATTTTCAAAGCCTGGCCAGCAATCTGCGCTGAAATCATTGACAGTGAACTTGTCCTTAGAACCAGACAAAAACAGGTCCACAGCGTGGGTTGCAGACGTTTTTCCGCTGTTGTTGGCTCCAACAAATATTGTCAAATCGTTTGCAAACTCGACGCGTGCATCTCTCAATCTACGAAAGTTCTTATAAGTCAGAGAGTGAAGATGCATATGATTTGGCCCCCGCCCGATTATGCAATGAATTATGCTGGATTACTGACTATCGCTTAAGCTGTGCCATATCATGTAAACAACGGCAGGGGGGAGTGGTTCGAGGGCGAGACCGGCATTCTCTTAACATCAAACGACGGGGCCGGACAGGATTATGCTTCCACGAGCCTTGCAAGCCTTGTTGCTGTGATGTTCACCATTTGGGCCAAAATGATCGCATAATGTATCGACTGGAAGGATGTTCAGAACGCAACAAACATTGGGCGAATTTGCTGCTAACGACTGGTGTAACGGCGAGGAGAATTGCGCGTTTCGTCGACTGAGGAGGCGCAAGCGCGACAATTTTCGGGCACGGGCTGGAAAGTTGCCAAGCTTGGCCGTGTTAACCGCCCCGACGAGTAGAGTTGCGCCTTGGCATCCAGCGTTCGAAGAACCTCACGCTGGAGCTCCATGATTGCACTCTCCTTGACGGCTTCCTCGACCCGCACGCAGACATACATGCGGGGTAGAAAATCCGCATTCCGGTTTGAAAACTCGGTGGATGGGCGGCCCACCCATCGAGGCGACCGCTCCTCGCTACTTCATCCGATTGCGCCCGGTGTGGGCTTTGCTTCCGGAGTAAAGAACACGTCGGCGTGCATGTCTTCCTGACGCAGTCCGCGGGCAAAACTTGCCTCTATCGCCGCGTCGACCATCAGCGGCGGGCCGGCGACATAGGCTTTCCAGCCGCCCAAGTCCGAAAGATCCTTTCCTACGACCTGCGTCACGAAACCGGTTCGATACTGAGTGGTCTGCGCCTCGGACAGAACCGGCGTGAAGCTGAGATTGGGATGCCGTCTAGCGAGCGCCTGGAAGTGCTCGACCAGATAGAGGTCGCGTTCGCCCCGGGCGCCGAAGTAGATATGGATCGGATGCTTCGTACCGTGGGAGAGAGCGGTTTCCACGATCGCCTTGATCGGCGCCAGCCCGGAGCCGCCGGCGACGCACAGGATCGGGCCGGAATGGTGCTGGCGCAGGTAGGAAGACCCCAGCGGGAATTCGAGTGTTGCCTTGTCGCCGGACTTCAGTCTGCTGTGCACGTGTTGCGAGGTGACCCCACCCGGCACCCGGCGAATGTGGAACTCGAGGCCGGCAGCGCCAGGCTGATTGGCCATGGAGTAGCTGCGGGGAGGTACCCCATCAAAGCTGACATTTGCAAATTGCCCTGCGGCAAACAGCAACCGGCACCTGTCCTGCGTCATGATCTGGACGAGCTTGATGTCATGGGTGAGGTCATCGATGTGGGTCACGATGCCTTCAAGTCGTCGCGGTGGCAGAACGGTACCCCCGTCGTTGCTGCCAATCCATGCCACCGCCGTAGCCGTTAGGGGAAGCGCCCGGCATGCAAGGATAAGGCCATCGGCTTTCTCTACATCGGTGAGGGCGAAAGGCGAATGCTGGAACAGTTTCACCTCTCCCTCGATCAGCCGAGACTTGCAGGCGCCGCAGCGCCCGGACTTGCAGCCATGGGGGTACGGAATTCCAGCGGCGAGTGCCGCGTCGAGGATGGTCTGCCCGACCTGGACTTCAAGGCTGGCCTGGGCCGGCCGGATATCGACGAGTTTTACGGTCATATCAAAGGGCCCCTCAAGCGTCTTTTGCCAGACGAAGCGCTGCTACCAGCGCCGGCTTCTGGCTTTCGAAGGTGCCGTAGAAAACCTCGTCGTTGATGATCGTGATTGGCGCCACCCGTACACCTGTGCGTGCCTTTGCCTCCTCGGCGATCCGTGGGTCGGTGAGATCGCTTTCTTCGTAGGCCATTCCCCGCTGGGAGAGCCAACGCTTGAGCGCATGACAGTCCGGGCAGGTTGGGGTCGTGTAGATGAGGATGTGTGGTGCGTTGGCTTCGGTCATCGTCTGGCCTTTCTTTGAATTCGACACGATTTCGCTCGGAGCCGGCCGCCCCGGAACGGGCCGACTGAGGAACATTGCCGCCAGGCTGCGGCTTCCAGCGCTTGTAAGGTCAAGGGCTGTTTTGCATTTCAGTGATTTTTCCGGAAACGGGATCTCAGCTCGTTACCGCTCGTCAGAACGCGAGGTTGGGAAGCGGCAGCCCTGCTGAAAAGCCGACATGGGATTGCGCAAGCTGCGTCGACAAGATCGACGGCTGCGCCGGGCCGTTTGGGGGCAGAAACGTTGCCACTTTCGCGTGACCGGTCCAGCAAGGCGACGACAAAGGACATGGCCAAGAAGCCGCCAATCGCACGTGGTCAGCGGCCTTTACTCTGCACCTGATGGTTGGCTTCAGGGATCCCTTCGAAAGAGTTTTCTGCGGGCCTTGACCTTTCCACCGTTGGAAACCGCACCTTCCTCAAAGAAGTGACCGCCGCCGCCGCCTTCGGGCCCGGTGCGGGCATAAATGAAGGTGAACGAGAATGAGTAAAAAAGCCGCCATCCTGTTCTTAGCCGGTGTCGTCGTCACCGGGGGCACTTTTGCCTTTGTCTATAGCGACGAGGCGGGAGCCTATGTCAGTCGCCTCCTTGGGCTTGCCTCATCGGCCAGTGCGCCTGAGGCAGTCGCGGCCGGAGCCGGGGGAATGCCCACACCCCAGGTTCCGGTCGCAGAGGTTATCACGCGCGAGGTCGCGCCTTCGGTGGAGTTCACGGGCCATCTCGAAGCAGCGAAGGCCATTGACCTGCGACCGCGCGTCGGCGGCGCCATCGACGCCGTGAGTGTTCCTGAAGGCGGTCTCGTGCGCCCGGGCCAGCTCCTGTTCCAGATCGACGCCAGGCCATTCCGGGTCGCCCTGGATGCCGCCAAGGCTCAGTTGGCGCAAGCGGCCGTTCTGCTCGATCACGCCGATATCGCTTTCGGGCGAGCTGAATCGTTGGCTCCGAACGGTACTGTGTCGCGCAAGACCTATGACGATGCGCAGGCCACACGTCGCCAGCGCCAGGCGCAGGTCGAAATCGCCAAGGCAGCCGTGGCGGCCGCCGATCTCGATCTGTCGTTCACGCGCGTCACGGCGCCGATTGGCGGACGCGTCGATCGGGTGCTCGTCACCGAGGGCAACCTGGTTGCCGGCGGCAATGTGGGAGCCGCTACGCTTCTCACCACGATTGTCTCGACGGATCCCGTCTACGTCTATTTCGATATAGACGAGGCCACCTTTCTCGATTTCGTTGCGCGTGCCCGCCCCGACGAGAGTGAAAAAGCGACCCAGAAACTGCCCGTGCGGGTCGGTCTTATGACCGATGCCGGCTTTCCGCATAAGGGCGTCCTCGACTTCCTCGGAAACCGGGTCGACCGCGGCACTGGCACTATCCGAGCTCGAGCTGTCGTCCAGAACCCCGATGGTCGGTTGGCACCTGGCCTCTTCGCGCGGGTGAACCTGGTTACCGCGGAGCCCGCAAGCACCGTGCTCATCGACGACCAAGCGATCGGTATCGATCAGGGCCGCCGCTACGTGCTGGCGCTCGGGCCCGAGAACAAGGCGGAGTACCGCGCGGTTGAACTCGGGCCGATGATCGATGGGTTACGGGTTGTCTCGACTGGTCTCAAGCCCGGCGAGAAGATCATTATCAAGGGGCTTGTTCGTCCCGGCATGCAAGTGGATCCGCAGATGATTTCGATGCTCCCCGGCAACGCAGTCAATCGCGATCGGGCAGCGGCTGAAACGCAGGAGGCGCGTCGATGAACATCCCGCGTTTCTTCGTCGATCGCCCGATCTTCGCGGTCGTTCTCTCTGTCTTGATGCTGATCGCCGGTGGCCTGACGCTCCTGAAGCTGCCATTGAGCGAATATCCTCAGGTGACCCCGCCAACGGTACAAGTCACCGCAAGCTATCCGGGCGCCAATCCCGAGGTGATCGCCGAAACGGTTGCAGCACCGCTGGAACAGGTGATCAACGGCGTCGAGAACATGCTCTATATGAGCTCGCAGGCCGCGACCGACGGGCGGATGACGCTGACGGTGACCTTTCAGCAAGGCACCGATCCCGACATGGCGCAGATCCAGGTGCAAAACCGCGTCTCCCGCGCGCTTCCGCGTCTGCCGCAGGAAGTGCAGCGTATCGGCGTCGTGACACAGAAGACCTCGCCCGACATCCTGATGGTCGTGCATCTCGTCTCGCCCGATGATCGCTACGATCCTCTCTACCTGTCGAACTTCGCCACTTTGCAGGTGCGCGATCAGCTTGCACGCCTGTCAGGTGTGGGTGACGTTCTGGTCTGGGGTGCCGGCGAATACTCGATGCGGATCTGGCTCGACCCGACCAAGGTGGCGGCGCGTGGCCTGACCGCCTCCGACGTGGTGGCGGCAATCCAGGAGCAGAACGTCCAGGTGGCCGCCGGCTCGGTCGGCCAGCAACCGGACGCCTCGGCGGCGCTCCAGGTCACGGTTAACACCCTTGGCCGGCTTTCGAACGAGGAACAGTTCGGCGACATCGTCGTCAAGACGGGTGCCGATGGCCAGGTCACCCGCCTGCGGGATGTTGCCCGTATCGAACTTGGCGCGGACTCCTACGCGCTGCGCAGTCTTCTTGACGGCAAGCCGGCGCTGGCATTGCAGATCATCCAGAGCCCCGGCGCCAACGCGCTGGACGTGTCGAGCGCCATTCGCGGCACCATGGAAGAACTACAGAAGGGTTTTCCCGAGGGTATAGAATATCGTATCGCCTACGACCCTACCGTCTTCGTCAAGTCATCTCTGGAAGCCGTGGTGATGACACTGCTCGAAGCCACCGCGCTTGTCGTGATCGTGGTCGTGCTCTTCCTTCAGACCTGGCGCGCCTCGATCATCCCGCTGGTTGCCGTGCCAGTGTCGTTAGTTGGCACATTCGCCTTTATGTACATGTTCGGCTTCTCGCTGAACACGCTGTCGCTGTTCGGGCTCGTGCTGTCGATCGGGATCGTGGTCGACGACGCCATCGTCGTCGTCGAGAACGTCGAGCGTCACATCGCGCTCGGCGAAACGCCGAAGGAGGCGGCGCGCAAGGCCATGGACGAAGTGACCGGGCCGATTATTACCATTACTTCGGTGCTGTCGGCCGTGTTCATTCCCTCGGCATTCCTGTCCGGTTTGCAAGGGGAATTCTATAGGCAGTTCGCGCTCACGATCGCAATCTCGACGATCCTGTCGGCGGTCAACTCTCTCACGCTTTCTCCTGCGCTCGCAGGCGTGCTCCTGAAGCCGCACCACGGCGACGTGAAGCGCGACCGGCTGACGATCATAATCGACACCCTGTTCGGGTGGTTCTTCCGGTTGTTCAACCGCTTCTTCGACAGGGCCTCGAATGCCTATGTCTGGTCGGTGCGCCGCGCCGTGAGGCTCAGCGCGCTCGTCTTGCTTGTCTATGCCGGCTTGATCGGAATGACATGGATGGGCTTCCAGACCGTGCCCAACGGGTTCGTGCCGGCGCAGGACAAATATTACCTTGTGGGCATCGCCCAGCTTCCGACCGGAGCCTCACTCAATCGGACCGAGGCGGTTGTCAAAAAATTGTCGGAGATCGCGCTTGCCGAACCGGGCGTTGAAAGCGTCGTTGCGTTTCCGGGTCTTTCGGTCAACGGCATGGTCAATATTCCGAACGCCGCGGTGATATTCACGATGCTCAAGCCCTTTGACCAGCGAAAGGATCCTTCTCTTTCAGCATTTGCCATAGCAGGTCGCCTTATGGGCAAGTTCAGCCAGATACCCGATGGTTTTGCGGGCATCTTCCCGCCACCTCCCGTTCCAGGCCTTGGCTCGACCGGCGGTTTCAAGTTCCAGATCGAGGATCGCGCGGGACTTGGCTTCGAGGCGCTGGCGCAAACCCAGGGCGCGGTCATGGGCAAAGCGATGCAAACGCCTGAGCTGGCTGGCATGCTCGCGAGCTTCCAGGTGAATGCGCCACAGGTGCAGGTGGATATCGACCGGGTGAAGGCGAAGTCGCAAGGGGTGCCGCTCAACACGATCTTCGAGACGCTACAGGTCAACCTTGGCTCGCTCTACGCGAACGACTTCAATCGCTTTGGCCGCACTTACCGCGTAATGGTCCAGGCGGACGCGCCATTCCGCATGCAGCCGGAGGATATTGGCCGGCTGAAGGTGCGTAACGCGGCGGGCGATATGATCCCGTTGTCGGCCCTGCTGACCATCAAGCACAGCTCGGGGCCGGATCGCGTCATGCATTACAATGGGTTCCCGTCGGCCGATATCAGCGGTAGCCCGGCGTCCGGATACTCGTTCGGGCAAGCGACCGCAGCCATAGAACGGGTTGCAGCGGAAACGTTGCCGCCCGGCATGGCCTTCGAGTGGACCGAACTCGCGTATCAGGAAAAACAAGCCGGTAACACGGCCCTGTATGTCTTCCCATTGTCTGTTCTGCTCGCGTTTTTGATTCTCGCGGCGCAGTACAACAGTTGGTCTTTGCCGTTCGCTGTGTTGCTCATCGCTCCGATGGCGTTGCTTTCCGCGATCGCAGGCGTCTGGTATACCGGAGGCGACAACAACATTTTCACGCAAATCGGCTTCGTCGTGCTCGTGGGTCTCGCTGCCAAGAATGCCATCCTGATCGTCGAGTTCGCCAGAGCAAAGGAAGACGAAGGCGTCGATCCCCTGAACGCCGTACTCGAAGCAGCCCGGCTTCGCCTGCGGCCGATCCTGATGACCTCACTCGCCTTCATCGCCGGTGTCGTGCCGCTTGTGATCGCGACGGGCGCTGGTGCCGAGATGCGTCACGTCATGGGCATAGCCGTCTTCGCAGGCATGCTCGGCGTCACCCTGTTCGGTCTGGTGCTGACACCAGTGTTCTATGTCATTGTCCGCCGCCTGGCGATCAGCCGCGAGCAGCGAAGGAGGTCCGACATGGAAACGCCGGCCTAGGTTCGGCGTCCCGAGATCGCGATGAAGGGGCAGCGACCGCCCCCTTTCAGCTTGAAGTTCGCAAACGCAGATCACCAAGCGGACCGAGAGGTTCCATGCGAACACCACCGGATGGTCGTAGGTGACGAACACGCGCAACAGTGAGATCGCACCCGATCCGCTGATCTCGAAGCCCATCCTGTAGGCACCGATGACGAGGAGGTTCGTGCGTCCCCGCGCCCGGTCGCTGGTGAGATCGGGGCAGTGGGGGGCTAGGTCCCGAAAACCTCGTTGTCTACGATCCCTCAATCAAACGGAGCGGCTTGCCGGGCCTGGGCTTCCGGGATCCCGGCCGTTGGTCGTCGCGATGCTGATCCTCCGAGACGAGGCTTTTAACCGGTCAAGCCGCGCCACACCGGCTGGCGCGGCAGCAAATAACTTGGATCCGGTTCTGGTCTTCGCGCCCCGGGGCGGATCGTGTGATTGCGCGCCATTCCGTCGCCACTGGCCGCCGGCCCTACGCGCCCTATCTAAATACTGCGGCTCTTGCTGGCCAAGCACGATTTAGCAGATGGGTCAGCTCAGATCGAGAGGAACGCAACATGCATAGGAGTGCTTTCAAAGTCGGGATCTCGGCTATGACGCTTGCAGCTTTTCTCACAGCGGGTATGGCCGCATTTGCAGATGAGATGAAGTTCAAGGCCGACCTCAAGGGCAGCGAGGAAGTTCCGCCGGTGCAGACCAGTGCTACCGGCACGGCTAACATCACCTATGATTCGACAAGCAAAATGCTCTCCTGGACCATTGAGCATTCCGGGTTGAGCGGCGAGGTGTCGGCGGCCCATTTCCATGGCCCCGCCGCTGTCGGCGAGAACGCGCCGCCCGTCGTTCCAATCGATGTCTCCGCGCTCGCCAAGGGTTCCGCTACCCTCGACGACACCCAAGCGTCGCCCCTTTCGGACGGGAAACTCTACGTTAACCTGCATACCGCGGCCCATCCCGATGGGGAGATCCGCGGCCAAGTTTCAAAGGCTGAATGAACTCACACACTGCAGACGGCGAGAAAATGCGGCAATCTCTCGAAGCGCGCTCTGTTGCTTCTGGGCAAACATGGCAGCGTATTCAGGACGATACGGTTTGCTCGCGCGTCGTTCAACGGGATAACGCCGGCCGACGAAGCGGGGGCCCATGAGATTCCGGATGAAGCTGCTTCATAGCCAGCTTCAGGATCGTCTGCAATGACGATCCGGACGATTTCGGCTCCGCGTTGGCCCGCAATCAGGAGCTAGTGCTGACGCGGGCGGTGGCCCCAAGAAGGAACCGTCATGGCTTCCCAGGTTGGTGACGGCCGCTTGCGTGGGCATTTAGCCGCTCTGCCGCGGCGTCGCGAAAACTCCCGAGCTGCCTCCGGGCGCTTTCCCAATCGTAGGTCATCATGGCCTTCTCTCGGGGCGCGCACGATCGCCGCCAGCCTGTCGGCCGCTGATACCGGAACGGGCGGCATTCCGTCGATATCGTGGCGCACGCAATTCGGTTGAGCGACGGACAAATGAAATCTCTTCGTGTATATGCGTTCACGAAGCTAACCGGCCTGCGCGCTGTGGAATCGGAACGGAAGGCCTCGGCCGCCGGCATCCGGTTTTGCATCTTAGCGCATCCCTTCGCTTTGATTGCCGACACAATTTCCGCTTTGACCGGCGTGCCCGCTCCACCTCTAGCTTCAAGTCGGTCAAGTTCATCGGAGCAATTTCGCTTGGACTTTCGCCAGGATCGGGTTCCTCGACATGATCGCGGGCTTGACGCTCGACAAAGTTGGGCTATCGCGCGGAAAATCGCCGGCTGACTCCACCCTGCTTATACCCGCTTCGTCGCATAGCGCCCTCAAACCGGCTTCCAGAGCGACTTCGCATTCCACCGGATAGCCCAATCGGTTGGCTGCCGCGTTGGCGGAGCGATTGTCATTTGCACGTCTCCTTGCGTCCGTAGGAGGGAATTATTTCTGCTTGCTGCCTGCACTCTTGCCGCCGGAACTCCTTGATCGCTCTTCGACACGCTCGGTGCCCTTAGCAAGATCGGAACCCTTCTAAGCTTCTATCCGCCGCTCCTCACGCTTCGCGTTCTCCATCAGCATCTTCGCAGATCCGCCGCCGCTGGTAGGCGTGGATTTCGTAGCCATTAGCTCGATCCTTGATAGTGTTCTGAACCACAACGTAGAGCGAGCCTGGTGGTTCCGCCCGATCGATACAAGGACTTGCCCACGAAACGGTTGGCGTCGGATTGACGAGACGGCCATGGGGGCAGAACCGGATGCTTCCTCAATGCCAGTGCCCCCTTCTGTCAGGGTCGGGCGATCTGAGCATTGTGCCACGGCGTCTGTTCCGGTTTCCTCCTTCGAGCAAACGTATAAACTATGCACCGAGGAAGGCTCGTTCAGGCGCTGAGCCGGTTCGAACAGATGAGGCGCTTGGGTCCGCCTCACGCACGACGGCCTTGAGATCTGTATCGCCCCAAATGGAGGATGGATTGGTTGTCATCCGCCGCCGAGCCGATTTGACTTCGACGATAGACTTTCGCTGCTGCGGTTTCATAGGGATCCAATGTTCGGCGCCTTAGTTGCCTGATTTCCTCATCCAGTGCAGTCATCTCACCGAAGAAGGTTATCAGTCCCATCATTTCAGCTATAAGGTGGGAGACATCGCCCAAAGGGGATTCAAGGCATATGCCCCCAGAGAAGAAGGACCGTTCGCCTGTTGCGCTGGNTCAGTCCCATCATTTCAGCTATAAGGTGGGAGACATCGCCCAAAGGGGATTCAAGGCATATGCCCCCAGAGAAGAAGGACCGTTCGCCTGTTGCGCTGGAACAGCGCGACGTAAGCGCCGACCAGCGCATGTTCTCGCCTTCCGTTGCGCGAAATTCGGCGCCGATCCTCGCGGYCCTAAAACGTGTCCTTCCAACACRTGGCGCCGTGCTGGAGATTGGATGCGGGACCGGCGAGCACGCCGTGTGTTTTGCGGGAGCAATGCCCAACCTCACCTGGCAGCCGAGCGATCCGGATGCCGACGCCCGCACCAGCACGTCTAGCTGGATCAAATTCGCAGGGCTGAAGAATGTGCTGGCACCGCGGGATATTGATGTGTGCTCAGGACAATGGGGCGTCGAACAAACGGGGCATTTTGACGCCATCGTGTCGATCAATATGATCCATATCGCGCCATGGGCGGCAAGCTTAGGAYTGTTCGCAGGAGCTGGCCGTTTGCTTCAMGCTGGTGGGCTTCTTCTTCTCTACGGCCCATTCATGCGCGACGGGGCACACAACGCCCCCTCGAACGCTGCTTTCGACGCGGCTCTAAAGGAGCGCAACCCATCCTGGGGTGTGCGTGATATCGCTGATCTTGAACAAGTGGGTGAGGCCGCTGGACTTAATCTCYGCGAGACGATCGAGATGCCTACCAACAATATGTTGCTGGTCTTCTCCAGCGGTGGTGCCTGAACGACAATCGTCCCAGGTGCCCATGCGACGAGAAATGGGAGGACGCGTCGTGTCGNGTGTGCTCAGGACAATGGGGCGTCGAACAAACGGGGCATTTTGACGCCATCGTGTCGATCAATATGATCCATATCGCGCCATGGGCGGCAAGCTTAGGAYTGTTCGCAGGAGCTGGCCGTTTGCTTCAMGCTGGTGGGCTTCTTCTTCTCTACGGCCCATTCATGCGCGACGGGGCACACAACGCCCCCTCGAACGCTGCTTTCGACGCGGCTCTAAAGGAGCGCAACCCATCCTGGGGTGTGCGTGATATCGCTGATCTTGAACAAGTGGGTGAGGCCGCTGGACTTAATCTCYGCGAGACGATCGAKATGCCTACCAACAATATGTTGCTGGTCTTCTCCAGCGGTGGTGCCTGAACGACAATCGTCCCAGGTGCCCATGCGACGAGAAATGGGAGGACGCGTCGTGTCRGTCGCCACTGAGCCGGTGCTGGGCGTTGCCAAGGAGATGCGCTCGGTTTTGGCCTTTGGTCAGCGGGTCCTGGAGGGTAGTGGSCTTGGTCCGGACACCTGTGACTTCATGTTCGGTACCCCCAGGAACGGTCGCATGGGGCGAAGCAGAAATGTATCCGGTTCGTGGAGAGCTGCTGCGCGAAGGTGATGACTACTGTTAGTGGCGCAACTTCGACCTCCAGCGTGGTCGACGGCGATGTCTGCTTTCAGGCGGCGGCAGCTCACCTCAACGGACGACAGGCGGGGAGGCGCATTGCGGACTGACGGCCTATCACCAAAAGGGACTAATGTTAGATCATCGGAGGCTTCAGAAGCGCGCCAATCCGCGAGATACTAACCGAGGGAATAAAATCGAAGTCGGCGCAGATGGCCATCGCCTGATCTTTGGTCAATCCCGCTGTCGAGGTAACGTTCGTGTCACCGTTGCCAACAGCCCAAGCACTCTCCCACAGCACCGCCAGCAAGTGGGCGCCGCTCTGCATGTTCTTGACGGTCTTGTTACCGAACTTTCGCCATAGGTGCTCCGCTCGCTCCTTCGGCTTGCCCAAAAAGCTGCCGAACTCGTTGACGACCGCCATCGGCGGAATTGAGGTGAAGGTCTTGCGCATCATCTCAACGGTTAGCTTGGCGGCCTCGAAACCGGTCGTAATCATCTCCTCAGCTTCGGTTTTTGGGGTGTTGAGAAGACCAGCCAGGACCTTCTCACGGAAGGCGCTGATCATGGTGTCTTCATATCCCCCATGGACGCCTTTGCCGAAACGTCTCATCTCCGTCTGGCCCTTCCGCTCGCCGCGCGTGAAGATGTACTCGACCAGACGCAGCGGATCACCGTCATGCAGATATGAGATATGGAGCGGCTGGCACGCATCCCCAATGTAGTGAGTGAGCGTGCCCGCAGCACACACGAACTCTCGGGGCTTGTCGGCGGCGGCGAACTCGACCATCGCGTCGAATGTTTGCCAGACCCGGAAAGGCAGCAACCCGCGATACTTTTCGGCTATCGCGTCGCCGCTCTCAAGATCGGTGACTGAGTCGTAGAAGGCTGCCCATTTTCGGGGGTCGATGAACGTTTTCGGGTCGTCCCTACAAAGTTCCAGGAGAGTCTTTCCATTGGGATCGGGCTGATCCATGTCGGCGAAATGATTGGGCCCCTCGAAGGTGCGGGCGAATCCCTGCTTCGCGATACGTGGCTTCCAATAGAAGTCCGGCACATCCGCCAGTGCCACAAAATCCGCAGAACCCATTCCCGAGAACTCCCCCGCGAGGATGGTGGCGTCATCGTGACTGATGATGTCGGCATTGTTTTTCATCAGCGTGTTGAGTTTCGGCGACCGGTTCGACAGCGCGACCTGGGCGCGATTGGCGATCGAGAAGTGACCGATGGCACTCCATGTGTCGGGCTGATCGAGATTCCAGTTGCGGACCGGGTCGACGCCTAGCTCGGCACACACGCGCGACAGGAGCGTTGCCAATACATAGCTCTGCGGGCGCGCTTCGCCGGCCGAATAGAGCATGTTTCGGCCCCACTGCATGGCCAGCGGCTGGTAGTCCTTGTGCTTGGCCTTGGACTTAGGCGATTTGCCCTCGTCGTCTGGCTCGAGAAGCCAGAGTGTTCCTGAATCACCGGGGTGGGTTGCGAACGTTGGTTCTTTCGCCTTGTTGGCCTCAGCAGGACGGGGGCCAATGAGCAGGTCAGCGACGTACTCAAACCCGCCATTGGTCTTGTAGCGGTAAAAGAGTGCGGCTATCTCGCCCTCCATCTCACCGCTTGCGGCACCGGTACCACGAACGTCGCGACCGATGAGCGCCAACGAAATGGTATGGACTGAGAGGTCGACCATCTTTCCCATATGGCCGACATGGCGGATTTCGGCGGTCCAACGGTCGAGATTGTCGATGTCGATGAGGCCGACATCGAGATTGACGTAGACGTCGCGGCCCGGCCAGCCGGGGTAGTGCGTCGTGAACAAGGCGCGCGTCAAATGCTTCTCGGAGCTCACGCCAATGCGCTGTTCCTTACCGCCTAGCCGCGAATAGATAATTTCACCCGCTTCGCCGGCGACATGTCGGTTCGTGAGGGCATAGACGGTGTGACCATCGCTCACCAGGCACGCGATCGTGGCAGCGTACTCCTGGCCCTGGTTGCGCGCGACGACGGGCCACCCGCCGCCGATATTGTTGACCGGAAAGACCGTGCTGAGCGGACGCGTCTCGTTCCGGCTTTCCTTGGGCGCTTCAATCACGCACACCGGGATGCTGCGGCCATCCGGCAGGTATAGCGTCTTCGGCACTAGGTCGCCTGGCTCTAGCTCTTTTTCTGTAACCCAGCGTTCGACGAAAACGAGTATCGCTGGCCAGGAGTAGTAGCGAATTTGCGAGTTCGCGAGCGTGCGCGCGTAAGTGCCGTGGACTTTGCCCTCGCTGCGCTCGGTCGGCCAGCTATCTTTGGTGCGGATGCGGTAGAGGCCGATAGCTGTCGCGATCACGTTCGCGTGGCGCATGAGGTGGATGTGGTACTGGTCTCGTGCATCGAGAAGATCGCGCAACGAGAGTTGGTCATGGGCTCGATCGAGACGTTTCGTAGCCATGCTGCCCCCAACAGAATTGCGTTTCTAGTATCGCCTCAACAACCCTCGCCGTCTAGGCCGATGTCTCATGTGTTCCACGGTTGCATTTGGATTTAGTATTAATGGTCGCTCGCAAGGTAACCCTGTCACACTCCCTTTTCGAATGTGGCCATTGGCGAAGCAGACCGTCGGCCTTTCAGAACTCTATCGCGTGCTATGAGCGACCAACTTGAGGGCGCAATGCTGCGTTCACAGACTTAAGCGTGGACGTCGCCTTAGAGGCGGACAGAATCGCGCTCCCACCAGATCGCATAATGTATCAACGGGAATAAGGCGATTTGGCCTCGTGCAGTTCAGCTGGAGGAGGCGAGCCGTGGGTGTGGCACCCGGGGCGGGCATTCAGCGGTGCCAGTCAGGGGCAGTTGCCAGTTTGATGTCCCGCCAGCAAAGGTTTGGCGCACCGTGCACTACGGCGTCTGCTGCTTCCGTTTTTCCTCGTCGTATGCGCGGCGGCCAACCAATTTGCTATGGGAGAACTTCGACCGTAACCGGCCGGTCCGCAAGCTTCTCGAGAGTTGCCGGCGACGCCTTATAGGTCCCGATGTGAAGCGTCTGGTCTGAGTAATCGATGCCGGCTGTATTGTAGTAAAAGCCGAGGTTTCCCCACGGGACGAAGTAGATGAGGTCGCCGTCTTCGGGGTCGGATCCGGGCGAGCCGATGTGCTTGAGCTTACGGGGCAGATAGCTGATTTTTTCGCGGCCGGCGAATTCCTCAAGCTTGAGTGTGAGCGGCAGCATCGAAAGGAAGTCGCGCACTGCTGGACTGTCTTCGCCGACTGTTACGTCCACCGTCGTTGCACCATCGGTGAACCGCACGACCGTACCGATCACTGACGTGGGATTGCGATCCTTTGTTTGAGCAAAGGACATGGTGGGCAATGTGACCGAATGGGCTGCGAGCAAGAGCGCAACCATTTGACGATTGAACCGCGACATTCTTTCGTTCTCTCGACTGTTGGCACCGGCTACCTGTTTCCGGTGTGACATGATCGGGCTCGAGGGGCCTTCGTTCCTGCTCAAGCCGTTCGATACCGACCAATATAAACGGTCGAGCAGCATCCGATTACCTCTGCCACTTCGCTTGCCGTCATGCGCCCAGTCCATGAGTGCCGCTCAGTCGGGCGAAGATCATCAGCCGACTGATCGATGCGCTTCATAAGCGCATGCGCATTTCCGGCGCTAATCGCGCAGCCAGATCGAAGGTACTGTCTCTACCAGGTTGATCGTTGACCGCCAGCAATCGCCGCGAAGCCATGCAACCCACGAGATGATCGATGAGAACCCATTTTGAGCCAGTGTCGAAGCCTTGGAAGACCACGTCGCGATGCGTTGCGCTTCTCCTGGGGCGCGCCCGACGCCGCCTGGCTGGCACGGCAACCGACCCCTTGGTCTCCGCGGAGGCGCTCGGCGATGCTATCGATCGTGAAGTAAAAGAGGGCCTGGCCTACATGTTCTGGGGCCGGCTGGTCGCGCTGGGAACGCTCGCCCTGGGGGCGGTCCTTGCCGTGCCACTCGACCGTTCGGGCCTATATGTAGCTGCCATCGTGGCTTTCGGGTTGCTCAATGCTCTTTCCTTTGGCTTGGCACGCAGCAGTCGCTTTGCGACAGTGGCGACATGGTCGTTCGTCGTCATCGACGCAGCGATATTGACTTACATCTTTGTCACGCCTTCGCCGTTCGCCGTCGAAGGCTGGACGTCCCAGCTCAACCTTCGCCTGCCGAATTTCCTGTATCTGGGTGTGTTCCTCGTGAGCATGGCGCTCAGCTACTCGCCAGCTCTCGTCGTCTGGAGCGGCGCGGTGACCATTATCGTCTGGAACATCGCCTACTGCTGGGTCGCCACGCGGCCCGATTCCATCGCATATGGGAGAGATTTGCTCGATGGCGGGTTGAGTGATGCTGACATCATCGCGCTGGTGCTCGATCCGCGCTCCGTGAGCCTGATCAATCTCTCATATCAGACGATGTTCCTGGTGCTCGTGACGATCATTCTCGCGATCGCTGTTTGGCGCTCGCGCCGGCTTGTTCGCAAGCAGGTCGCGGCGGAGGCCCAGCGCAGCGCCTTGTCGCGCTACTTCTCCCCGAACATCGTCCGCGAGTTGTCCAGCGGGACGAGCGGATTTGGAGAGCCTTCGCTCCAGACGGCAGCGATCCTCTTTGCCGATATGGTGGGCTTCACCAGGATTTCGGAGGGGCTTGCACCAGAGGATCTCGTTAAACTGCTGAAGGAGTATCACGCACGTCTGGCGACGGTTGCCTTTGCCCACGGCGGGACCGTGGACAAGTACATCGGAGACGAAATCATGGTGCATTTTGGCACCCCTCGTCCCCGGAAGGACGATGCCGCGCGAGCGCTCGCTTGCGCGCGGGACATGCTGGAGCAGGTCCGGCAGTGGAACGAGCAGCGGCTCGCTTCTGGCGAATACCCAATCGAGGTCGGCATCGGCGTCCATTACGGCGAGGTCATCGTCGGAAACATCGGAGACGAGCGGCGCCTCGAATACACGGTGCTGGGCGACACGGTGAATGTTGCGAGCAGGCTCGAACGGTTGACGCGCACAATCGGGACGTCCCTTGCGGTCAGCGAGGATCTGCTGATCGCGGCACGGGCGCAAAGCGCGACGAATCTAGCGCCCACAATCGAGGAGCTGCAGCCCGATCAGATGCACTTCGTGCGCGGGCGTCGGCGACCGATCGTCGTCTGGTACCTTCCGCGGGCGCACAGGCAGGATAGGCGAAGCGTAGCGAGCCGCCGTCAACCCTCCGTCCCAGCACAGTCTAGGCAAGTGGATCGAATCCTTTCTGGGACCGGAATTACGACCTTTGATATCTCAAGGCGTCTACCACCACCTTGAATGCCGGCGAGTTCTGATGCCGGCTCGGATAGTAGATATAGTAGCCGGGGAAGGGCGGTGACCAGTCGGAAAGCAGCGCGACCAGACGTCCCGCCTCGATATGATCGGTCACCAAGTCCTCCGGCAAGAAGGCTATCCCATGACCTGCAAGCGCGGCGTCTACCATGGGATAGGACGTGTTGAACGTGAGCTGCCCGTCGATCCTGACGCGAAGCTCCTGGCCGTTCTTTTCAAACTCCCAGATATAGAGACCTCCGCCGGTTGCCTGGCGCATGTTGATGCAGTTGTGTTGCATCAAATCCTGCGGGTGCTCTGGGATCGACCGATCTGCAAGATACTCCGGAGAGGCCACGGCAAGCATCCGCCAGTCGGGCCCGATCCTGACCGCGATCATGTCTTTTTCGATGCTTTCGCCGAGCCGAACTCCCGCGTCGAAGCCGTCGTCGACGATGTTGCGCAGGCCATTGTCACGACTGAGCTCAATCTTGATATCAGGATATTTCGACAGGATCGGCTTCAGCTTGGGCCAGACGACGGTTTCGAGCGCATGATCCGACAGGGTGATTTTGATCGTACCCGACGGCGTGTCGCGCAACGCCGTAAGTGCCGCCAGATCGCTCCTGATTGCGGATATTCTCGGCGACAACGAATGAAACAAGCGATCCCCGGCTTCAGTCAAGGCAACGCTTCGCGTCGTCCTAGTCAGCAGTCTCAGCCCCATCCGGGTTTCGAGCCGCTTGATCGTGTGACTGAGCGTCGACTGGGTTATGCCAAGCTTGGCGGCTGCCTTGGTGAAGTTGCGCTCCTCGGCAACGGCGAGGAACCATAACAGGTCATTGAAGTCTTCTTTGGCCATCGATTTTCGCTTGGTCCGCCTCGGTCGATTTATGGTGCGTGTCGATAAATGTAAGCGAAGCATGGCGTCTAATCCATAGCCGTCTCCTTTGTTAGCGTCTGTGCTGAGACAGTTTCGTTCGAGATCGTCGTGCGCATCCTAAGGAGACCGCCATGGAACTCACCATCAATGGGACCAAACACCAGGTCGACATCGAACCCGACACACCGCTGCTTTGGGTCCTTCGCGACGAACTCGCGATGACGGGCACGAAGTATGGTTGCGGACTCGCCCAATGTGGCGCCTGCACCGTGCTTGTCGATGGACAAGCGACGCGGTCTTGCGTCACTCCCGTTGAGAGCGTCGCCGGCGCCGACATCATGACGATCGAGGCGGTTGCTGATGACCCGGTTGGTCAAAAGGTCGTTGAGGCCTGGGTGGCCAACCAGGTCGCCCAATGCGGCTACTGCCAGTCCGGTCAGGTCATGGCGGCAACGGCGCTCTTGAAACAAACCCCGAAGCCGACGGACGAGGACATTGCCGGTGCGATGGTCAACCTCTGTCGCTGTGGCACCTACAACGCGATCGCGGCGGCTGTCCGCGATGCCGCGCAAGCTTGATCGGAGGTGAACCATGAACGACATGACACCCATCATTCCCGAAGCTCAGGCCACCGAGAACGGCAAACCCTTCAAGGTATCCCGACGCGGCTTTCTTGGCGCATCGCTCGGCGCGCTTGTTCTTGGCGTGACGCTTCCGGCGGCTCGAACCCGCGCACTAGCGGCCGCTCCGGCGTCCGTCACGCCAGGTTCCCGGGTTGCGGCATTCCTGGAAATCCGGCCCGACAGCACGGTACTTTTCCGCAGTGCCTTCATTGAAGGAGGCCAGGGGATCTTTACCGCCATGGCGCAGATCGTCGGCGAGGAACTGGACGTCGATCCGGCGAACTTCGTCGTGGAAGGCGCTCCCCCCGGCCCGGATTATCTCCTGACCGGTGGCGGGCGGTTCACGGGCGGCAGCATGTCGGTCCGCATGAGCTACGACACGATGCGCAAGCTCGGTGCATCCGCTCGGTATATGCTGCTGCAGGCCGCCGCGGCAAAGCTTGGCGTGCCTGCGCCCGAGCTTTCGACGGAACCGGGGAGGGTGGTCCACGCCGCTTCCGGTCGCGCAATCCCCTACGGCGATATTGCCGACGACGCCGCGAATTTGCCGTTGCCGGCTGATGTCACGCTCCGAGATCGGGCAAACTTCCGCTGGATTGGCAAACCTTTCGCGCGGCTTGACGCGCGCGACAAATCGACGGGCAAGGCGAAGTACTCGATCGACCAGACGATCGACGGCATGCTCTATGCGGCCGTCCAGCACAGCCCGCGCCTGGGCGGCGAGCCCGAGACGATGCAGAACGAAGCGGACGTGCGTGGCATGCCCGGCGTTCACTCCATCCATAAGCTACCCGGCGCTGTTGCAGTGGTCGCCAACAGTTGGTGGCGTGCGCGCCGCGCTGTCGAGGCTTTGCAGGTGAGTTGGACAGAGGCTGCTTCCGGGATGTCGCACCCCATGCCGGCGGACTTCTCTTCCGAAGCGCATATGGCGAAGTTGAAAGCCACATCCGGTGATGGCGTAGCCTTCGAAACGGAGGGCGATGCGGCTGGCACGCTTGCGGGAGCGGCGCGTGTGATCGAAGCGGTCTATGATGCACCCTATCTCGTGCATGGACAGCTTGAACCGCCATCGGCGCTCGTGCGCTGGAACGAGGACGGATCTCTCGAGCTATGGCTCCCCAACCAGGCACCGGAGATGTTTCAGGCCGATGCCGCGAAGGTCGCCGGCATCGCACCAGAGAAGGTCATTATCCACTCACCGATGCTGGGCGGTTTCTTCGGACGCCACTTTCTCTATCAGACGGCGAACCCGTATCCCCAGGCAATTCTGCTTGCCAAGGCGGTTGGACGCCCGATCAAGCTCCTCTGGAGCCGAGAGGAGGAATTCCTGCGCGATGCGCTCCGGCCGATGGCTGCAGTCCGTTTCCGCGGCGGAATTGATGCCAGCGGCACGCCGGTGGCACTCTCAGCCGTTGCGGTCGGAGAGGGGCCCACGGGCCGGTGGTTCGGTCGCCAACCCGACAAGGTCGACAGTTCCGCCGTCGAGGGGATAGCCGGCAAGGTCTATGCGATCCCTAATCGACGTGTCGGCCAGATCCATGTTGACGACCCCGCGATCATCGGCTTTTGGCGTTCTGTCGGTCATTCGATGAACGACTTTTTCTACGAGACGTTCTTCGATGAGATGGCGGATGCAGGTCAGCAGGATCCTTACGAACTGCGCCTCCGTCTCCTGGCTGGCAGTCCACGTCACAAGACGCTGCTTCAGGCCGTGGCCGATCTCGCCGGCGGCTGGAAGCGTGGACCGTTCGCTGCCGAAGACGGCACCCGGCGCGCGAGAGGCGTCGCTATGGCCTCGCCGTTTGGCAGCGAAGTGGCGACGATCGCCGAGGTGTCGTTGCGCGATGGTGAAATCGCCGTGCATGACGTTTGGGTGGCGATCGATCCCGGCAGCATCGTCAATCCTGCAATTATCGAAGCGCAGATGAACTCGGCCGTTGCCCTTGGACTTTCATCGGCTCTGCTTGAGGAAGTCGTCTACGTAGACGGCGTGCCGCAAGCACGAAACTACGACGGCTATCAGATCCTAACGCCAGACCGCATGCCGCGGGTTCATGTCCGGATCGTCGAGAGCGGTGCGCCCATGGGTGGTATTGGCGAGCCAGGTCTGCCCGGCGTTCCGCCGGCCGTAGCCAATGCCCTCTCAGTCCTGGCCGGCAAGCGTGTTCGAAGCCTGCCAATGTCCAAATTTGATCTCAAGGAGGGTGACGGTTGAAGACACTCGTTCTGGCCTCTTTGGCTTCTCTCATCGTGGCCGGTAGTGTTGCGCCTGCCTATTCCCAGGAGACGGATGCCGCGCCTGGAGCGCGGCTGTTCCAGCAACGCTGCGGCACATGCCATCAGATCGCCACCACTCGCAACGGCGTTGGGCCCCATCTGCAGGGGGTCGTCGGACGGACGGCCGGAAGTGATGAGGGCTTCAAGTATTCTCCCGCCCTCAAGGCATCGGGAGTGACCTGGACGACGGAAACGCTGGATACGTTCCTGACAAACCCGGGCGCGATGGTCCGGGGCACGCGGATGACGCAACGCTTCAACAACGCGGAAGAGCGGCGTGCGATCATCGAGTTCCTCGGCTCGCGCTAGGCACAGGCAAGCATGCGGGGTGGCGGCGGCATTGCTCGGCGCCGCCACCCCGCACTTCGTTGGTTCGCGGATTTATGCGCCTCTTCGATTAATGCAAGTGAACGATGTCGGCTAATTCGATTTCTTCCACCGTGCTAATCAGTTTCGCACGGGAGAAAACTCGCTGAATTGAAGGGCGAAACTAATGACCCACATGACGTATGAAGAGACACTGACGAGACCCGCCGCGGCCTGGGGCGCCGTCGTCTCGATGGCACTTTGTGTCGCGGTACTGATCGCTTCAGAGTTCATGCCCGTCAGTCTCCTGACGCCGATTGCAAGCGATCTTGTCATGACGGAAGGCCAGGCAGGACAGGCAATTTCGATATCCGGGCTGTTCGCCGTGGTGACGAGCCTGTTCATTGCAGGGATCACCCGGAGCATCGATCGCAAGGTTGTCCTGTCATCGTTCTCGGTCTTGCTGGTCGCTTCAGGCCTCATCGTCACATTTGCTCCGAACTACACAGTCCTGATGATTGGCCGTGCACTGCTTGGGATTGCAATTGGCGGCTTCTGGTCGATGTCCACCGCAATTGTCATGCGCCTTTTGCCCGCCACCGCTGTGCCGAAGGGGCTTGCGATATTGAACGCTGGGAACGCGATTGCGGCGACGATATCCGCACCGCTGGGCAGCTTTCTGGGCGACTACATTGGATGGCGCGGAGCATTTTTCTTCGTGGTGCCTTTGGCGCTGATCGCGCTTGTCTGGCAGTGGCTGAGCATGCCCTCGCTGCCGCCGCGTCGACGGCGCGCCGCCGGCAATGTTTTCCGCCTGCTCAAGCGCAGACAAGTCGCGATCGGCATGACAGCAATCCTGCTGCTGTTCATGGGGCAATTTGCGCTCTTCACCTATCTCAGACCCTTCCTCGAGTCCGTCTCCGGCTACTCCGTTTCCGCCTTGTCTCTGGTGCTCTTGTTAATGGGACTCGCCGGCGTGGTCGGAACCTGGAGCATCAGTTCGCTGCTTTCGACGCGCCTTTACCCGATCGTGATTGGTATTCCCCTTGTCATGGCAGCGATCGCTGCAATGCTGATTGCATTTGGGTCGGCGAAGATTGCCGTTGCGGCCCTCCTGATTGCCTGGGGCTTCTTTGGCACCGCCGCGCCCGTCGGCTGGGGAACCTGGTTGAGCAGGGTACTCCACGATGATGCAGAGGCAGGCGGGGGACTGCAGGTCGCCGTCATCCAGTTTGCCATTACCGTTGGCGCGGCTGCTGGCGGATTCCTGTTCGACTGGAGCGGATGGTGGAGTTCGTTCGCATTGGCAGCCATTCTCCTGCTTGGATCGTCGGCGGCAGCTTTTGCGGCGTGGATGGATTGGGAGCGTTCAAGATGAAACGGCAAGCCACCTCGATGACGCGCCGCACTCTGCTCGGCGCGGGTATCGTCGGCACGGCCTTGCCACATCTCGCATGGGCTGAGGAGCAGACACACATGAAGGCACGTTTCATCTTCGCTGATCACGACTTTACGGTGACACTAAATGACAGTCCGTCTGCCCGTGACTTCGCCTCGATGCTTCCGCTGGATCTGGCGTTCTCGGATTTCTCCAACGAGAAAATCGCCTACCTGCCGCGCAAGCTCCATCTGGAAGCAAGAGGACCTTTCCCCAACGAGGCTGCAGGCGACCTCTGCTACTACATCCCGTGGGGCAATCTTGCCTTCTTCCACGGCGATTACATCTCAACGAGAGATCTCATTCGGCTCGGTCGCATTGATGGCGGCATCGAGCCGCTGCTCACGCGCGGCGAGTTTCCGCTTCGCGTCGAACGCCTGTCCTGACGCCATCGAAAGGGAGTGAAGCATGCTGGCTACGGTTCTGCACGGCAAAGGCGATATCCGTTGCGAGGAGGTCGCCGAACCAAAAATTCTCAAACCCACCGACGCCATCATCAAGTTGGCGGCGTCCTGTGTTTGCGGCTCCGACCTATGGCCCTACCGTGGGCTCCAGCCGGTGGGCGGGCCGACACACATGGGCCATGAATATTGCGGCGTCGTCGTCGAAGTCGGCGAAGACGTCAAGACGTTGAAGCCAGGCCAGTTCGTCGTGGGATCATTCTGCATTTCCGACAATACGTGCCCCCACTGCCGCTTCGGTTTTCCGTCCTCCTGCGAACAGCGGGAGTTCATGTCTGGTGCGCAGGCGCCCTATGCCCGAATTCCGCTCGCTGACGGCACGTTGGTAGCGACCCCCGAAATGCCGTCCGACGACCTCATTCCGAGCTTGCTGGCCGTTTCGGATGTCCTTGGTACCGGCTGGTATGCCGCCGATGCGGCGCGGGTACAGCCCGGGTCGACGGCCGTCGTCGTCGGCGACGGCGCGGTCGGTCTGATGGGCGTGCTCTCGGCCAAGCAAATGGGGGCTGAAAAGATTATCGCCATGAGCCGGCACAAGACTCGTCAGGATCTCGCGCTCGAATTCGGTGCCACGCATATCGTCTCGGAACGAGGCGACGAAGGTGTCGCACGGGTCAAAGAGTTGACAGGCGGCGTCGGGGCTGAATCCGTTCTTGAATGCGTCGGAACGCAGGAGGCGATGACGCAGGCGATGAACTGCGCTCGTCCCGGAGGACACATCGGCTTTGTCGGCGTACCGCATGGTGTCCAGATCGATGGTCAGACCCTGTTCTTCGCCCAGAAGAGCCTGATGGGCGGCCCGGCTCCCGTCCGCCGCTATCTCCCCTATCTCATGGAACTTGTACTGAACCGTGAGATCAATCCGGGAAAGGTCTTCGATCTCGAGGTTCCTCTCGCTGACGTTGCCGAAGGTTACCGCGCGATGGATGAACGTCGCGCGATTAAGACCCTCCTACGAGTCTGAGAGCGAGGCATACAGCCGGGCGGGCTGCTCCGCCTGGCACTCTAACCTGGCGCCCAGGGGCGGTGGCCGTCCAATTCATGGAACTGATGTGAACGACAATCCGCTTCTCATTTTGCCGACGCCTGTCAGGGCGCGTCTAACGGACGACCCCATTGAACTCCTCAAGTTCGCCGCTGAAGCATTCAAGGACTCGCAGGTAGCGATCGCAACACTGGTTGAAATCCGGGGCGGTGCTGCGCGATCACTCGGCTCACAGGTGATTGTGCTCAGCGATGGTCGCTTTGCCGGGTACGTTTCTGGAGGGTGCGTCGAAGCTGCCGTCGCCGCTGAAGCACTGCTTGCCATGGCACAGGGCCGCGATCGAACTGTGCGCTTCGGCGATGGATCCCCGTTCCTCGACGTTGTGCTTCCGTGCGGAGGAGGGATCACGGTCGCTATCCACGTCATGCGGAGGATGGAAGAAGTCGAAAGGGCGCTCGAATTCTTGAGGCTACGACAGGCGACCGCTCTGAGATACTCGCCCGCCAAACAAACGCTGGACCTGGTCGAACCGGTGGAGCGCGCGGGATGGCTCGGTGACGACTTCTTGATCATCTATCGCCCCTCTACGAAAGTCGTCATCTCAGGGCAGACGATCGAAGTGCGAAGCGTTGCGCGTCTGGCAGAATGTTCGGGGTTCGAGGTTACCGTTCTGGCACCGGAGAGGGGATTGCGTTTGATCGAAGACGTGGTCGATCCGTTTTCCGCCATCCTGCTTCTACACCATGACCTCGAACAAGAGATGCCGGTTATTGAGGCCGCGCTACGAACCTCATGCTTCTACCTTGGCGCTCTAGGGAGCAGGCGGACACATCAACTGCGCCTCAATCGGTTGCTGAGGCTAGGACACGGTCAACCCGAACTGGCACGCATCAAAGCACCGATAGGTCTGTTCGGCCCCGCCCGCGATTCTACTTCCCTGGCACTTTCAATCCTCGCGGATGTGGCAGCGTCCCGCTCGGCGGCGTTCGGATGAGCCTTGAGTATTGCCAGCTCCCCTGTCGCTTGCCTCCGAATCCGCATTCCTCAATGGAAGTCATCGATATCGCAAGGTGTCGACCAGCAATGTGAGGGCAGGCGATGCGAGACGGCGGCTCGGGTAATAGAGATGGTATCCGGGAAACGAAGGGCACCAGTCGGCTAAGACGTGGATCAGCCGTCCTTCCTTCACGAGCGGATCTAAGTGATCGCAGGGCAGGCAGGCAACGCCCTGCCCATCGAGGGCGGCGTCGACGATCATGGCGACGTCGTTGCAGACGAATTGACCTTGGACCCGGACGTTGATGGGGCGCCCGTCCTGCTCGAATTCCCAAGCGTAGAGTCCACCGAGCGTCGGGAGCCTCAGGTTGACGCAGTTGTGCCGCGTCAGATCGTGCGGGGTCACCGCCTCGGATGCCGCTCGAAATACTCTGGTGAGCCCGCCACCGCCATCCGCATTTCGGGACCGATCTTCACTGCGATCATGTCCTTCTCGACACTTTCGCCGAGCCGCACTCCGGCGTCATAGCGCTCGGCAACCAGGTCCACGAACCTTTGGTCGATTGAGATTTCGATCTTGACCTCCGGATAGTCCGCCATCAGGCGTTTGACGGCGGGCATGAGGATCGTTTCCGCGGCTTGCCGGCTGGATGTGATACGGACCGACTCTCCTGGTTTTTGGCGCATGGCGCTCAGCTCTTCGATCCGGCTCCGAATGTCGTTGAAGGCCGGCCGCAGCGTTTCCATCAACCGCTCTCCGGCCTCCGTCGCAACGACATTGCGCGTTGTTCTCGCGAGAAGACGAACGCCCATACTCTCCTCCAGCCGGCGCAGGCGTGGCTGCTGATGCCAACGGAAACGATGCTTGATCGGGGAACCCGCGCGGCATCTCGGGAGTTCGACACTGTTGGGAAAGCTTCACGAGCATTGTGCTGTGTTTGTTTCCGATTTGTGCGTCCAGTTTCGCATAATGTATCGACAGGACCTTATGACCGCAGGTCCTCCGGCCATAGGACCGAGGTCTTCAAGCGTGGCCCTCTTCAATCCTCGGAAGGAACCACGCGAGAAGCCCTGCAAGCGGGAGGAAGGAGCAGACGTAGTAAACCGTTTCGACACCATAGTTGTCGGCCAGCAGCCCGAGAAGCGCTGCGGCTATACCGCCAAGGCCGAAATTCAGGCCGTAGAACAGCCCACCAATGAGTCCTATCCGGTGCGGCAGCAACTCGATTGCGTAGATCAGGATGGATGCGAAGGCGCTCGCCATGATCAGGTTGATCATCACCGTCAGCACGCCGGTCCAAAAGAGGTCGACGTGTGGCAGGATCAACGTCAGCGGAAGCGGCCCCAGAACCGAAATCCAGATGATACGATAACGCCCGATGCGATCACCGACGATGCCGCCGATCAGCGCGCCCGCGGCCGAAGCCAGCAGGAAGATGAACAACATCATCTGTGCGGAGGGGATCGAGAGGCCGAACTTCTCCATGAGATAGAAGGTGTAGAATGAGCGGAAGCTCTCACCATAGGCGTTCTTAGTAAACATCAGCAGCATCAGGACCACCAGGGCTACCCCGATCGTCGCTGGCGCGTGACGAACGGCGCCGCCCGCCTTCTTGCCGTCTGCCCGCATCGCCATGAATGCGGCGCTGATCTCCCGCTGCTTGCTACCGATCCATACAAGAAGTGCCATGGCCATCAACGCGAGAACGGCAAACCAGGCGAGGCTCGGCTGTCCCCAGGGAACGATGATCAGCGCAGCGAAGACCGGGCCGAGCGCGCCCCCCGCCTGACCGCCGACCTGAAACAGTCCCTGCGCCAACCCCTGGCGCCCGCCGGCGGCATAGCGCGCCATGCGCGTCGCTTCCGGGTGAAAGATGGACGATCCAATGCCGATCAGCGCAACTGATACCAGAATCACCGCGTAGCTATGGGCGAAGGCAAGGCTAACCAGGCCAGAGAGTGTAAACATCATCCCCACGACCGGTGAATAGGGCGCGGGATGTTTGTCCGTCACCATGCCGATTACCGGCTGCAGCAGCGACCCGGCGATCTGGAAGGTCATGGTGATCAAGCCGATCTGCACGAAATCCAGCGCATAGGCGTCCTTCAGGATCGGATAGGCGGCCGGGATCAGCGACTGCATCAGGTCGTTGAGGAGATGGGTGAGACCCAGAATGACTAGCACAGCGAGATGCGTCTTGGGACGCGTCATGGTGGGAATGGCGACGGTCATGATTGTTGTTCTTGGCCCTTGGGAAATTCGGCGAGGCGGTTTTCAGCGGCATCGGACCGTTATCGGTAGAACACGGCGCGCCGCTATGGGAGCTTATGCATCGCTCGAGGGGCAGGCAACCGTTTATTCGCGCTACGAGGGCAAGAGGAGACAATCCTAGCGCGATGGAGATGGCAGCGTTACATCACTGGGAGCCAGCTTCGAGATACCAAGTACCCCGGCCTGTCGATTTGCGCTAGCTATTGATCGTTTCTTGGAGCTTCTCGATTTTTGCAAGTATGACGTCGAAGGTGGGCGGACTGTCATCGAACATCATCGGCGCCATCGCACGATAGTCTGCACGCAGATCCCTGACCCGCGCCTCGCTCGGCATCAGGCGCAGCGTCCCTGGCCGCGCGGTGTCATAGCTGGCCCAGCCCGATCGGAAGAAGGTCGCCTTGTGCTTCGCCACCGTCGCCAGAAGGTCGAAATCGCTTGCTGCGGCTTTGCCCTCGTCGGTATCGAGAAGCATGGCGAGGTCGTAATAGTGTCGTGAAAAGTATTGCGGCGTCGCGGATTCAGCAGGGCGATGGACCTCCGCGTGCAACGCCGTGGCCTTCTCCCAAAAGGTCCGCTGCGCAGCGAGAACGGTGACAGCTGCGTCGGGATTTTCGAAGAAGTCGGGATAGTCCTCCGCCGCATAGGGGCGCATGACCTTCTGCTCCGTCGGCCAGGGATCGCCGCGCGCGCCGAGTTCGAGCTTCACCCGCGGCGTGATGTAGGCCATGCCCTCATATTCGGCGGCGGGTAGCGCGGTCGGATAGTGGAAGTTCACGTTCTGCGCGTCGCCGGCATCGATCTCCAGCGACCAGGCGCCATCGGTCGGTTCGCCGAGTTGCTCTGTGATGGCGGCGCGAAGCGCCGGAAGCAACTTCTCGGCGATATGCGCCTCGACGTCGCCCACGAGATCTTGGATGAGTTGAGCCGCTTTTTTTCGGCTAATTCCCTCTTTCTCGGGATCACGGTCGCCGACGTAGCCGAGGTCGGCACGATCAAAGGAAAGATCGATATCTTCGGAAAAGCGGCGGATCGCGCCGAAGGCCTTTGAGAGGGACGTGCCGCCCTTGAAGACCAAAGTGGCAGCGTCCTTCCCTTGCAGGCCGAAAAGCCGCTTCAAGGTCCAGCAGACCCAGAAGTCCTTTTCGATGATCGTGTCGGCGACCCCTCGGCCCGCGCCGGTCTCGCCAAACAGGGCCGCCCGATCGGTGGCTGGGAGAAGAGCGACCTTATCCATCTATGTCGCCCGACGCTGCGTTGGCGATCGAGACGAGCGTCGGCCGCATCCAAGCGGGGGCTTGGACCGCGGTGGAGGCAAGTGTCTTCTTGTCGCTGGCCGACAGACGCCGCGCTGCGATCTGTGCAACGTCGGCGGCGCGCACCTGCCCCACATGACGAAGGGCTTGGACGACCGTGCCGGCCGCGCTGCCCGGAGCAATCAGATGCTTGGGCGAGGCGTGACGCAGATCGACCACGCGCTTGCCCAGCACGACGCGGCGGGAGGGGCCATCAGTCAGATACGTGCTCTTCGCCGGAACCTGAGTCGAGAGGCCGAGCGCGTTCGCCGCGCGCGCGCCAGCGATCTGCACCTGCGAGCCGGTCTCGCGTGCAAGCGCCTGCGCAACGTCGTCGGGAGTTGGAGAAAGCGGGCCGAGCTTGGGATGGACCTTGGGGTAATCATACAGGCCACGCGCCAGGCGGCGGAGCTTTCCGGTCTTCGCCAGGCGGGAAAGGGCTTGATCGACCGCTGCGCGCGCCGCCACGTCCAGGAAGTCACGAGGCGTGAAGACGCCGCCACGCCCGCCTGCGCGGGCGCGTCGCATGATCCGATCCGGAACTGATGTGACGTCGACTTTCATGTGTCAGAAAATACTGTATCTTTTTCTGACATGCAAGGGCCGCGAAATACGGAGGCGAAAACGGTCGACTGGCGGCAAGCGGCGATCCGTGGTGTCTTACTTTACTGCCGAAAAGGCGGTCGGTGACAACAACTGGTTAGAGATATTGGAGAGGATTTGCCCGTCGCGCTCTGACTCGTCGCGGGCCTTAAGCCATGCGGGATCAGTGGTGAAAGCTTTCCATTTCACCTCGCGATCGGCTAGCGATTCCCAGGCGATGAGGTAGGTGAGACGCTGGCTGTTTTCGCCCACGATTGTGGTGAAGAAACCCGCCTGCTTGATGCCGTGCTTGTCCCATATTGCCAGCGTGTGTTCGGCAAAGCGGTTGAGCAGCGCGGGCAATCGGCCGGGCAGGCAGTCGTAAATTCTGAGCTCATAGATCAAAGTCTTGCTTCCTTATGTGCCTTGAGAAGGACATGTGTTTGGCGCTTGCTCCCTGCGCCCACGATGTCCTCAGAACTTGCAGCAACGTCATTTTCACTGTTAGAACGGGCCCTGCGGGTATGTCCGAACCGCTAATCTCCTGTCAAGCTGATCGCCTGCGTTTAGGCGCCGATTGGCCATGATGTTACGAACGTTGAGCACGGTGGCCAAGTTTGGAAGCTAATCGTGGGAATGTGCCGGTTAGAGCAGCCCTTGGCAGTTAATTTTGAGACGGGCGCCAGCAGCAACGCGTTGCCAATCTCCGACAGCAATCTCTCTTGGCTTGTGCAGCCTTCGAGGCTCACGATCTCTAGTGTACCCCAACACTGGAGCATGGCCATGGATCGAAGCGCGGCTGATATGCCGAAAGTATGAAACGAAATTCTTCCGCCGGACCGCGATGAGAAGTGTGCATTGGATGCAACGGCATGTGCTTGCTGTCGAAGGTTTACGTCCGGCCTTGAACATGGGTGACGATGGCTGCGGGATCTGCGACGAATGCCTGGCACCATGACCGCCGACGGCAAGAAACCTCCATCGATCCAGGCGACATTCGAAGACGCGCTAGCGAATATGCCGGACGGCTATGTCGACGGATATTTTGGTAATCGACCATGGGGCGTGACCGTCAAGCGGTCGCGGGATTGCAAACGGACTTGGCTCTATGGCGAGGAGCTTAGCGGAAGTGATATCGTCAGCTTCAACCTCTATCGGCTGGCTGGACATGGACCTATACTGAAGCCGTGCGAAATGTCCTGCGCCAAGGTGATCGAATTCGTTCTCGGCTTTGAGCCCAGCATAGAGAAGGCTGCGTCTCAACCATAATGGCCGAAGAATGAGCACAAGGCCTATGTTGCATTGCAACATGTGCATAACTGCACTGCGATTTAGGCGCTGGCGGTCGAGGCAGCCTCTGATATTTTGAGGTCAACGAAGCAATGCACCTCCTCCCGCAGAGCTTCGTGTTCAGGCGACCCACTCCTCCTCCCAAGGGGAGCCTGACAGAACAGCGGCACTCCTCCTCCCAGCCGTTGTTCAATCTTTCGAGAAGCCTGCCGCACCTCCTCCCGCGGCAGGCTTTTTCGTTTCTCCGAGATATTCAAGCCCTGAATTCAGGCATCAAAGCAGACTGCTCTGTTCCACCGGCTCTCCGGATTTCGACACGATCGTGGACCCGTACGGTTCGCGAGACGAAATGATCAGCGCGTCATCCGGTAACGGCCGGGCAAGGTCCTTTGCTTCATCCCAGGGCGCCCGCATCCAGATGTCGGTCTCTTCCTTCGTCAGCAACAGAACCGGCATGGCCTTCTCATGGATCGGCTTCACCAGGGCGTTGGGATCCGTGGTCAAAAACCCATAAAGATCGTCGGTGGTCAGGCCGTCCCTGACCTTTCGGACACTCTGCCATTGCGGCACATGCAGACCGGCAAAGAACATCAGCGACTTCTGCTCATCGCGGGCGAACCAGGCATTTGGCACGTTTCCGCCAACCTCCTGGTTGGCCGGATCCGGTTCCGCGAAACTGGTGACCGGTACGAGGCATCGATTTTCGACACCAAACCATCGTTTCCAGTGCGGAAAACTGAGCTTGCGCACATTTGTCGTGCCGCGGTCGGCCTCCATGCGGATGAGCTCTTCGAGATCGAAAGCCTTGCCCTTGGCCGCAAGTTTCTCGGCCTTCGCTTTGGCCGCCTTCTCGAGCGCGAAACGCGGGGAAGGCAGTCCCCAGCGCGCATGGACCAGTTGCTTCTTTCCGTCGGCGGTGTTGCGGACGATCGGTCCCATCTGATCCGGGTTCATCTGGTAGGCTGGCATCAGATTGATCAGGCTTTCCGCGTCCTGGGCCCACTTCGCGACCCAGTCCTTGTCTTCCATGCGATAAAGATTGCACATAGCAGGCCATCTACTCCGATTGAGCTCGAATGGCGGACAATCTAGCGGACGGCGCTGATTTCGCTAGTCGAGCCGGAAGACCTCGGCATTGTCTTGGCGTTCTCGCAAGCCCTTGTAGGATGGGTGGCGGAGTTTCCAGTCCGCCGTCCAGGCGCGAAACTCGATCTCAGCAATCAAGGTCGGTTCGACCCAGATGACATCGGCACTTCCGGAATAGGGCAGGGGCGACTGCTTTCGCTTCCAGCGGAGCGTGTCCAGCATCTTCCGTAACCTGCTCGCCTCGACTTCTTTGAATCCAGTGCCGACGCTTCCGACGTGGACGAGATCATCCCCACGATACGCAGCAAGCACCAACGAGCCGAAGCCGGCTGGGGACGCTGCCGACTTCTCATAACCGACGATGAAGAAGGCCTCGCCCTGGATGCATTTGACTTTTACCCAATCGCCGGTCCGGCCCGAGCGATAAGGCCGGTCGAGGTGCTTGCCGACGATGCCTTCCAGGCCGAGGCGGCAGACATGCTCCAGCAGGACGGCTGGTTCGGCATCGAGTGTTTCCGATAGCCTGACGGCGCCGGCTTGGTCTCTCTTTGGGCCGTTTAACGTGTCCTCGAGAAGGTGTCGGCGGGACCGGTATTCGGCTCCGCGCAGATCGTGCCCGTCCAGATAAACAAGATCGAAAGCGTAGAGGACGGCTTCGGAGGCACGGTTGCCAGCTTGTTTGCCGGATGCGCCCAGCGATTGCTGCAGCAGCCCAAAATCCGGACGACCCTCTTCGTCGAGCACAACGGCCTCGCCATCGATGATCATCGTCGCCGGCCCGAGCGCTCGGGCGGCCTGCTCTATCGCCGGAAACCGGTGCGTCCAGTCATGGCCGCCACGCGTGAGGATCCGGATCCCCCGCGGTTCAATATGAACGGCAAGGCGATAGCCATCCAATTTCAGCTCCCAGCTCCACTCGCTTCCCTTTGGGGGACGGGTCTTCAATTCCGCCAGCGCAGGCTCGACGCGCTCAGGCATGGGATCGAACAGGAGCTGTGGTTGGGCTGGATTTCGCTTGCCTCGCGGCCGGGAACGGATCGGGGCCTCGGTGTCACGAAGGAGGGGTTTTGATCTCGGAGGCTTCGTCATGCCGGGAGTTCAGCAGAAAAATCTTAAAGACACTGTGACGATCCCGACTTGTCCACGCAATCCACACAAAGGGGTTAGCGCTCGCAGGCGCCCGGAAAAAATTCGTAGGCCGCTATTGGGCTGATTCCCATAGGTATTCTGCTCATTTCTAATGATCAGGATAATATTCCCATCCCTCCGGTTGCTTGACTCCTCTATTAGGTGGGAACAGAAAGAGAACATCCGCATTTTGATCGACATGATGTCGGCTGCTACACGACCTTGAAGGGAGCCGTGAATGATGATTGCTGCCCGTGAAAGGGTGATTTCCGATCTGCGCGAGCGCATTGCATCGCTGGAAGGCGTGTCAGCAGGGAAAGCCGGCTGTCTGTCCTTTGGTGTACCGGAGATCGACTCCGCCCTGCCGGGAGGTGGTCTGGCCTATGGCGCCCTGCACGAATTTGCAGGCGGCGGGTCGGGGACGGTGGATGGTGCGGCAGCAGCCCTATGTGCGGCGGGCATCGCGGCCCGCACCAAAGGCCCGATCGTCTGGTGCCTGACGCGCCCCGATCTGTTTTTTCCTGCGCTCGCCCAGGTCGGCCTCCATCCCGACCGGGTGATCTTTGTCGAATCCGATAGGGAGGAAGACGTTCTGGCAAATATGGAGGAAGGGCTTTCCTTTGGTGGGCTCGGCGCAGTCGTCGGTGAACTCGTTCGCCTGCCAATGGTCAGCTCGCGCCGGCTGCAGCTGGCGGCTGAGCGAACGGGCACGATGGCGCTCGCCGTCCGCCGCTGGCGGCGGCAGACGGAGGCCAATGATTTCGGGCAGCCGACAGCATCGACCACGCGGTGGAGGGTCAGCGTGATGCCGTCGGAGGAATTGCCAGTACCGGGCGTCGGAAGTGCCCAATGGTTGCTGGAGTTGATGCGCGTAAAAGCGGGTGAATGTGCTGAGTTTCTCGTGAGGGCGTGCGATGACAAGGGTTGTCTCGATCTATCTTCCGGATCTGCCGACGGATCGCATTCGTCGCGCCGATCCGTCTATTCCGCCTGAACAGGCGATCGCCGTAATCGCCAGGAGCGGCTCGAAACGCTGGGTCTCGGCGGCAGACGCCGCCGCCAGGAAAGCCGGCGTCCATGTCGGCATGCCGGCGGCAAAAGCGCAGGCGCTGTTTCGCGGCCTGATCCTGGTCGAGGCGGATCCTGCAATGGATGCCGCAGCCCTCGAACGCATTACCCTCTGGGCGCTGACGCTCTATTCGCCGATCGTCGCGGTCGATGGGATCGATGGGATCGTCATGGATACCGAGGGTGCCGATCACCTCCAGGGCGGCGAGCTCGCCATGGTGACCAAGATCGCCAATCAGTTCCTGGCAAAAAAACTCACCCCCCGAGTCGCGGTCGCCGACACCTGGGGTGCGGCACACGCCTGCGCCCGCGCCATCAGCCGCGAGACGGTCATCGCGCCGACCGGCGAGACCGCGCGTGCCGTCGAAAAGCTGCCGATATCGTTGCTGCGCCTTCCCGGGAAAGTCGTCAGCGATCTGCGCACGCTCGGCTTCCAGGCGATCGGCGAATTGGCCAACACGCCGCGCGCGCCGCTGACGCTCCGTTTCGGTCCGGAGATTGGCAGGCGGCTGGACCAGATGTTCGGCCGCATCTGCGAACCGATCGATCCGATCCGCACCGCCGAGCTCGTCGAGGTGAGCCGCGCCTTCGCCGAACCGATCGGTGCTGCCGAAACCATCGACAAATATGTCGGCCGGCTGGTCGTGCAACTGATCGACGAGCTGCAAAGGCTTGGCCTTGGTGTTCGGCGCGCCGATCTGATCGTCGAAAAGGTCGACGGTTCGCGGCAGGCAATCCGCGCCGGCACGGTGAAGCCAGTGCGCGATGTCGCCTGGCTGACGAAACTGTTTCGCGATCGGACGGAGAAGATCGAGCCCGGTTTCGGGATCGAGAAGCTGACACTCGTCGCCGTCATGGCCGAGCCGCTGGAGGAGCGTCAGAAATCCTCATCGCTGGTCGAGGACGAGGTCACGGACGTGACGCCGCTGATCGATATCTACGGCAACCGTGGCCAGCGTGTTTATCGGGTGGCACCCGTTGCCTCCGACGTGCCCGAGCGCTCCGTCCATCGCATCAGCGCCGCGGCCAATCCGGTCGAGGTCACCTGGGTCAGCCATTGGCGCCGGCCGGTCCGGCTGCTGGCCCGTCCCGAGCTGATCGAGGCCATTGCCTTGCTGCCGGACCGTCCACCGGTCTCGATCACCTGGCGTGGCACGCGCCGGAAGGTCAAGCGCGCCGACGGTCCGGAACGGATCTTCGGCGAGTGGTGGCAGCGAGACGCCGAGATGGAGGCGGTGCGGGATTATTTCGTCATCGAAGACGAGGCTGGCGAGCGTCTCTGGGTGTTTCGCTCCGGTGATGGCATCGATCCTGAAACCGGAAGCCACCGCTGGTTCTGCCATGGGATCTTCGCATGAGTTATGCCGAGCTGCAGGTCACGACCCATTTTTCCTTCCTGCGCGGTGCGAGTTCGGCGCAGGAACTGTTCGAAACCGCCAAGGCTCTCGGTATCGAAGCCCTCGGCGTTGTCGATCGCAATTCGCTTGCCGGAATTGTACGGGCGCTTGAAGCATCGCGCGCCACCGGTTTACGCCTCGTTGTCGGTTGCCGGCTCGATCTGCAAGACGGCATGTCGTTGCTGGTCTATCCGACCGACCGGACTGCCTATTCCCGGCTGACCCGCCTCATCACGCTCGGTAAGTCGCGCGGCGGCAAGAACAACTGCATCCTCCACTGGGACGATGTCATCGCCTACAACGACGGCATGATCTGCGTTCTTGTGCCGGATCTGCCGGATGACGCCTGCGCGATCCAGCTGCGCAAGATGGCCGAACTGTTTGGTGATCGGGCCTATGTATCGCTTTGTCTGCGGCGCCGGCAGAACGACCAGCTGCGGCTGCATGAGATTTCCAATCTTGCGGCGCGATTCAAGGTGCGAACGGTCGTCACCAATGATGTCCTCTTCCATGAGCCAGGCCGTCGGCAGTTGCAGGATATTGTCACCTGCATTCGCACCCGCACGACGATTGACGAGGTGGGCTTCGAGCGCGAGCGCCACGCTGATCGTTATCTGAAGCCGCCGGAAGAAATAGAGCGGTTGTTTCCACGGTACCGGCAAGCCCTCGCGCGAACCATGGAGATCGTCCGTCGGTGCACTTTCTCGCTCGAGGAGCTCACCTACCAATATCCGGAGGAAGCGATCGTGCCGGGCAAGGATGCCCAGGCCTCGCTGGAGCACTATGTCTGGCAATGCGTGCCTGATCGCTATCCCGAAGGTCTGCCGCCCGATGTGTTGAAGGTCGTGCGGCACGAGCTCGATCTCATCCGCACTATGAAATACGCGCCGTATTTTCTGACCGTCTTCTCGATCGTGCGCTATGCCCGGTCCCAGGGCATTCTTTGCCAGGGCAGGGGTTCCGCCGCCAACAGTGCCGTCTGCTACATTCTCGGCATTACCAGCATCGACCCCTCGACCAACGATCTTTTGTTCGAACGCTTCGTCAGCCAGGAGCGCGACGAGCCGCCGGATATCGATGTGGATTTCGAGCACGAGCGGCGCGAAGAGGTGATCCAGTGGATCTATCGCACCTATTCTAGAGAAAAGGCAGCGCTCTGCGCCACCGTGACCCGCTACAGGGCGCGCGGCGCGATCCGCGATGTCGGCAAGGCGCTCGGCCTGCCGGAAGACGTGATCAAGGCGCTGTCGTCGGGCATGTGGTCCTGGTCGGAGGAGGTCTGCGATCGCAATGTCCGCGAGCTCAATCTCAATCCAGACGACCGGCGTCTTGTGCTGACTTTGAAGCTCGCCCAGCAATTGATGGGCGCGCCACGGCATCTCGGCCAGCATCCGGGCGGGTTCGTCCTAACCCATGATCGGCTCGACGATCTCGTGCCGATCGAACCGGCCACGATGAAGGACCGTCAGATCATCGAATGGGACAAGGACGACGTCGAAGCCCTCAAATTCATGAAGGTGGACATCCTGGCCCTTGGAATGCTGACCTGCATGGCCAAGGCCTTCGATCTGATCCGCGAGCACAAGGATCGGGATCTCGACCTGTCGAAGATCGAGCAGGAGGATCCTGCGACCTATGCGATGATCCGCAAGGCCGATACGCTCGGCACATTCCAGATCGAAAGCCGCGCCCAGATGGCGATGCTGCCGCGGCTGAAACCCCGAACCTTCTACGACCTCGTGGTGCAAGTTGCCATTGTCCGGCCCGGTCCGATCCAGGGCGACATGGTGCATCCCTATCTGCGCCGGCGCGAAGGCAAGGAGGCAGTCGAATATCCGACGCCCGAGCTTGAGGCGGTGCTCGGCAAGACGCTCGGCGTGCCGCTGTTTCAAGAGTCGGCGATGAGGGTGGCGATGGTCTGCGCCGGCTTTACCGGCGGCGAGGCCGATCAGCTGCGCAAGTCGATGGCGACCTTCAAGTTCACCGGCGGCGTTTCGCGGTTCAAGGACAAGCTCGTGTCCGGCATGGTGAGGAACGGCTACACGCCCGAATTCGCCGAAAAGACGTTCTCCCAGCTCGAAGGCTTTGGTTCCTATGGTTTCCCGGAGAGCCATGCTGCTTCGTTCGCGCTGATCGCCTATGCGTCGAGCTTTATCAAACGCCATTATCCGGAAGCGTTCTGTGCCGCCCTGATCAATTCGCAGCCGATGGGTTTTTACGCGCCGGCGCAGATCGTCGGCGACGCCAGAGCCCATGGCGTCGAGGTGCGGCCGGTCTGCATCAATCGATCCCGGTGGGACTGTACGTTGGAGCGGATCGGCAATTCTGGCCGCCACGCCGTTCGGCTGGGTTTCCGGCAGGTGAAAGGGCTGGCGGTCGTTGACGCCGCGCGCATCGTCGCGGCACGCATGGACAATGCCTTTGTCTCGGTTGACGACATGTGGCGCCGATCCGGCGTGCCAGCGGAGGCGCTCGTCCAGCTTGCCAAGGCCGATGCATTTCTGCCCGCGCTGAAGCTTGAGCGCCGCGACGCGCTCTGGGCGATCAAGGCGCTGCGCGATCAACCCCTTCCGCTGTTTGCGGCGGCTGCCGAACGCGAGATGGCTGTAATCGCCGAGCAAAAGGAGCCGGAGGTCGCGCTTCGGCAGATGACGGACGGCCAGAACGTCATCGAGGACTACAGCCATACAGGGCTGACATTGCGGCAGCATCCGATCGCCTTCTTGCGCAGGGATTTGTCAGTGCGCAACATTATCACCTGTGCCGAGGCGATGAATTCGAGGGACGGGCGATGGGTCTATACCGCCGGTCTTGTTCTGGTGCGGCAAAAGCCCGGATCGGCCAAGGGCGTCATGTTCATCACCATCGAGGACGAGACCGGGCCGGCCAATCTTGTTGTCTGGCCGACACTCTTTGAAAAACGCCGGCGGGTCGTTCTCGGGTCTTCGATGATGGCGATCAACGGTCGGATCCAGCGGGAAGGGGAGGTCGTCCATCTTGTCGCCCAGCAGCTGTTCGACTTGTCAGGCGACCTTGTGGGCCTTGCAGATCGCGATGAAGAGTTCAAACTTCCGGCCGGCCGCGGCGATGAATTCGCCAGAGGCGGCGCGCCCGATCCGCGGGATAAGCCGAAGCCGGTTGTAGCCGCGCGCGACATGTTCGTGCCTGACCTTCATATCAATACCTTGAAGGTGAAGAGCAGGAATTTTCACTGAAATTCAGTCTGAGAGCTGGTCGTTGGTCCTAATCGGTTCAAGGCGACCCATTCAGGTGGGCCTGACTCCCCTTCATTAGGAAAGACCGTACCAGGCGCCGCGGCCGGCACCGTGCAGGACGAGGTGCCCTTGATCCACGAGTGCCTTGAGATGATCCTTGATAGTGTGACGGCTTGCATCGGTGATCCGTGCAGCCTCCGCGACTGTGATCCGCCCGTGCTCGCGCGCCAACTCGAGCAATATAACGGATAATTCCGGCAGGTCGGCGAGGATAATACGCTCGCGCTCCATTTTCTTCTCAAGCCGGGTCTTCTGCCGATGCAGGGCTCTCAAAAAGAACTCGATCCAGGGATTCCAGTCGGGCTCCGCGCTGCGGATCGTTCCCTGCGTGCGCCGAAGCGAGATGTAATAGCTCTCCTTGCTTTGCTCTATGATGCTTTCGAGCGAGCTGTAGGGGATGTAAGCGTAGCCGGCCCGCAGGAGCAACAAGGTGGTCAGAATACGCGATAGGCGGCCATTGCCATCCTGGAATGGATGGATTTCGAGGAAAACGACAACGAAGATCGCGACGACCAAAAGTGGATGGAGCCGCTTTTCTCGCCCTTGCTCATCCAACCAGGAGATCAGTTCTTCCATTTGACGCGGCGTATCGAACGGCGATGCCGTTTCGAAAACGATGCCGAGGCTCTCGCCCTGTTCGTTAAACGCTTCCACGTTGTTGGAGAGGGTTTTGTAGGCGCCGCGATGCCGCTCGTCCTTTGTCGAATGCGCAAGAAGGTCGTGGTGGAGCTGACGGATATGTTTCTCGGTGAACGAAATAGCTTCGTAAGCACTGAAGATGGTCTCCATCACCTCCGCATAGCCGGCAACCTCCTGCTCGTCGCGTGTCGTAAACGACCCTAGGCGAATGTTTGCCAGCAGCTTTCCGACCTCTCGGTCGGTGAGGCGTGCCCCTTCAATACGGGTGGAGGAACCGACGCTTTCGATCGTGGCGACACGCCGGAGGCTGGACAGCCGCTCAGGCGCGATCCGGCCGATCGCACGCCAAGCACCTTTAAATTCGTCGATTTCGGCGATCAGCGACAGGATTTCGGGCGTGATCCGGACGGTCGCCGTATTTAGAAATTCCATTTGGGCATCCATTCCCATCCAATTCCTGAGACGCTGTATGCACTATTTATCCATCCATTTCCATCCAATTTTCACGAGGGAGTTCGTCAGATCTGTCAGTCATGAGCTAGATGACTGGCCATTCCTCACTCGAGCGGATTCAGACTTTTGCAGCGAGACGAGAGACGATGTACGAGGACGACAGCTATCAGCAACCCGAGATGGCCCTCCTATGTCATTGGCAAGGTACCGGCGACCGAGGACTGGGATTTCTAAGTCTCTGACGTCTCAAAGAGTTCGGATGAGATCGACGCGGAACAACAGCCGGGTCGTAGGTTCGACCCGCTCAAGGCGATATATTCTAGCTAAGGCCATCGGCGGTCTTGGCATCGGCTTTGCACCCGAATGGACACTGTATCTGCCTAACCGCAATTTCGAGCTTCGCAAGGTACAAAACATCTCTAAAAACCACCCAGACATTATCATTGATATCGCGCGGTCATTGGTCAGGGCGGGCAGCCAAGGTAAGGAGTGCTAACCGTCGATGCTATCCGGGATGATCATGCAGTTCCATTTATCTCCCGCTGCGCCCTCTGCGATGATGTAAGGCAGCCTTCTATCTCGACCGGCCTGCTTGAATTGCGGGTATGACGTTCGCAACGAGGCATTCCGGATTCGGCCTCTCCATGAAAAGCTTTCCACCAGTTCAATTAAAAAGCCGCCGCGAGGGATCACCCTCAATAGGGCGCGAGGGAGGAGAGGGCAATTCAATGGACGACATCAAATTCACGACCGGTTTGACGACTGCTCAAGGCGTGCGGGTTGCGTTTCGCGGAACGCCTTTCGTCGAACGGACCGCTCCCCTGAACCAGAATGCGCTTTGGATGCGCTGGGACCGGAACATGGTCGTCGATGCCTATTCCGATATGGTCGAGGAGCTCTCGGCAATCCGTACGGCTGTCGCGATGGGCGACATGTCACCCTTATCCAAATACGTCATTGCGGGTCCCTATGATCTCGGTCTTGGCCGCCTGATCTGTCAAGGGCCGGTCAAGGGTGGTCCACAAACGGCTACCTCACTCGCGCTGCGACGAAACAGGCCATCTGGTACGATGGGCAGCAGCTTCTGAATTAACATTCGGTAATATTTTCGCGAATTGATGATTAGTCAGTATAACCTGACCTGAGACCCTGAACTTCCTCCAAATTTTGGTAGAGTCCGTCACATTGAGGAGACGGACGGAATGAAGCGTGCACGGTTCACGGAACAGCAGATCA
>NZ_LMCO01000044.1:0-28639 GCF_001424825.1 Ensifer sp. Root31
GTCAATCCTTGGAACCACCTATAGACTCGGCAAGGGGCGGGTCTCGGGTTCAACTGGGTTCAAGGCGAAGCATCGAAACTCACCTCGGAGACCGCAATGGGTGGTGAGAAGTCGCCCATGGCCAGCACACGGGACCGCCGAAATGCGGACGAAACTGTCATTCGAGCGAGGTGTTACCGTGCTGAAAGGAAGGCCGAAAGATTTGAAGCGCATCTGCCACGAGGTCGGCGTTCCCACCCGCTATTTCACCATTCGTAAGTTGGCAGCCATCCTCCAATCCAACTCGCGTAGACCAGCGCCGTTGATGCGCGCGGTTGACGAAGTGCCAAACGGTCGCGTCGAACCCGTGTAGAAGGACTGGTCGTAGGATATTCGCGCGCTCAAGAACTTGCGCTATCCCATCCGCGATCGCGTCAGCCTTTCCAAGGTCCTGTTCTTCGATCTCGATGAGGATGCGGAAAGCTCGATGGCAATCCGGAAGCGTAACAAATCGCTCGGCATCCGCGACCGTGGCCAATCCCGCTTCGACGCCGACACCCATGCGGTGGAGCAACGCGATAAGCGCTGGAGCATCCCGCTCGGAGATATTGACGGAGGCGTAGTCGGGCAGCTGCCGCCAAGCAGAGATGCAGTCTCGCGTCTGCTTCTCGTCGCGTTCTATCCACGCGCCCGTTGACACCCCGACAAGACTTCCCGGACAAGCGCGCCGCACGGCGTATATCGCCTCATCGACCGCCAGGAGGCTCTCACGTCCGTCCGGGCCGCAGGGGTGTATGTGAAGTTCGGCAGCCCCCGCGGAGACGCACGCCGCACCGTCGAGGGCAATGGCATCCGCCGTGAGCGGTAGCCGCGGGTGATAGTCGCCAGGACGTGCACCGTTAAGGCAGGCTTGGACGATCATGTTGGTCTCCAGCATTTGTGGGGCCATGTTAGCTGTAGATAGAAGGTCTGCAATGGGCTCATTCGAGCCGCTCATTGCGCCCCTCGCTGGCGACCGCTTGCGGTCGAAGGGAGCCGTTCGTCACGAGCCCCGTGCACGGCTTGTTGCGAGGATCTTCACGTTCTGGGCCAAAAACATCGCATAATGTATCGTCAGGAATTTCCCGACGGAGTGTTGGACCTAAGGGACTGGAGCATTAGTTCCGCTCGTTTGGCTCATGAAGGTTTGTTGAGCCAAAGGAAGGATTGCCGTTGCACGGCTTGGAAAGACTCGTCCGCTGCTCTTGCGGCGTATACACGGTAGGAGCGAAAAAGCTGGATCCCTTCCCAAAAAAATACTTTTGATCGCCCAATTAACCACAGCATCGTGGGGCGTAGTCTTTTGAGTTGATTGGGTTATGCCGCCGCGTCACAAAACTATTGGGCCCTACTAAAGATTCAAATACTGCTCGCTAAAGTGGAACAGGTTGATATTTTTGCTAAGCGGGTTTGAGGATTGCTTTAAGAGCTGGGAACTTCCGCGCCTGTTCACCCTGCGGAATTTGATACCTGGCGCTGAGAACTGCGGCAGAGAAACGGATGTGCAAGTGACGGAAAAGTCTACTCCATTAGTGCTGAAACTAACAGAAGACCTACCGGATGGTCCGTACAAGACATATTACAATCTTGTATTTAACTATGCAATGCTATTTTACTTAGCTATTTACACAATATCTATTCTAATTCCTCGAGATTTTTTAGGAAATTATGACCTAACTTTTATAGGACATTATATACCGAAATTAAAGTTCGAGATTAATTTCTCTCAAATTAGATATGCAGAAAAACTAAATAGTTATTTACTGTCGTATTTCCTGATGCTGTCTGCGACTGTTCCAGTAGTCTTTTTGATGGCTTTTTACGGGATACTAAACGGTCGGCGTCACCCTTTCAGTAACGCTCAGAAGCGGCAGTTTAAGAAATGGCATATCGTATCTCCATTGCTTCTTAGTACGCTTTTCCTTTTCATCATACCGTTGCCGGTGTGGTTGGAGGGGAAGCGATCGGAACTTTTTCGAGATCCGCTGCTAATGCCGATAGTCAATTTCGTATTCTTTTCGATCGCTGTAGCTGTGTCAGCAGCGGGCTTTCTCGCGATCGGGCGGTTACACGCAAAACATTCCTAAACTTGTAGTGTCGGTGCTTCCGAGGAAATCATATGGCGAACGAAACTAAAACCGCAGCGCCGTCCCTGGACACCGCAAGGCGCCGTTAGAACCCAGCACGTAGAAAGGTCGCGAGTTCGTCTACGAGTTCAGGAGACTTCTGACACACATATACGCCAAATTCGGCTGTCGGCGCAGGCGGCAGCCCGTACTTTGTTTGGAGGTTTTCGCAATCCACGGGCAGGCCTTCCTGCAGAAGAAGTCCGATGCCGAGACCTGCCCGCAATGCTGAGATCAAAGCCGAGAAGGTCGAGGCTCTGCCGCCCGCGGTCCACTCTATTCCGTCTTCGGCCAAAAGGGCGAACATCCGATCCTGCCATGAGCAGGAGCCGTCGAAGATGATGATGGGTATGGGGGCGTTTTCGTCCACTTCCAGCATGCGACTCGCGCACCAGATGAGCTGGCGGGAGATAAAGCCAGTCGGAGTTGTTGAAAAGCGGGCGGGGTCGGCCACGACAATGTCGCTACGTCCATCCACCAGCGACCTTGCGAGGTCTGCCGAATGCGAGGAGTTCAAATCGATCTCCACCGAGGGGTGACGCCTCTTGAAGTCCGCGATAGCCGAAGGCAGCCTGGTGACGGCGAGATCTTCCACCATACCGAGCCGAACTCTGCCCGAAAGCTTTTTGCCGACGATTTGCCTGCGCATGTCCTCGCCAAGGGCAATCGTCTTCCTGGCGTAGGCAAGGAAAGTCTCCCCGGCGTCTGTCAGGGAGACACCTTTGTGGGAACGGACGAGCAGCTGCGTGTCAAGATCCATCTCAAGACGCTGCAATTGCATGCTCACGGCGGGCTGCGTCCGAGCGAGACGATCCGCGGCTTTGCTGACGGTCCCAGTTTCTGAAACCGCGATGAAGGCTTGCAACAGCCTCGTGTCGAAGTTCAGCTCCATATAAAATATCCTTATAGCTTTCTAAGAATTATAACACTACCCAGCATGGCGGTCAGATGACAACCTCCCCTCACAGTACAAATGGTGACGGAGACCTGTCGTGAGCTACAAGGAAAAACTCGAAAAGTGCGGCGTTAACTGGCCCAGGCTCAGCCGGCCAGATCTCCCCTTCGCGCCGACCAAGCGCATTGGCGACACGCTTTACGTTTCCGGCCAGATCCCGGAAGTGGCCGACGAAATCGCTTACATCGGCCAGGTCGGCAAGGAAATCGACGTCGAGACGGCGCTCCAGAGCGCGAAGATATGCGCTGCCAACATCGTTTACTGGGTCGAAAAAGCGCTCGACGGCGATCTCGACCGTGTCGTGCAAATGGCAAAGATGAATATCTTCATCAACGCCGTTCCCGGCTTCACCGCTTACTCTCAGGTCGGCAATGGCGCTTCGGAAATCATGAATGCCCTATTCGGCGAGCGTGGGGAGCATGCCCGGTGCGCGGTCGGCATGGGTGGCCTTCCGGCCAATGTTCCCGTCGAAATCGACGCGGTCTTCCACGTGCGCTGAAGGAGAGCGAGATGCCGCCTGTCATTCACTTTAATCACGCGGGCGCAAGCATCCTTGCTCCGGAAACAGTCGAATTGATAGTGGCGCATCTCCGCCGCGAAGCGGAACTGGGTCCCATGGAAGCTGGGGCGGCCGTCGCGGACCGCTTGGAGGCTGGATATGCGAGGGCGGCCCGTCTCCTGGGGTGCGCAGCCACGGACGTCGCGTTCGGGACCGGTCACGGTCAGCTTTACGGCGACATCCTCGCTTCGGTGCCGCTCAAGGCGGGCGACCGCGTCCTGGTAAGCCGCCAGGAGTGGATCGGCAACGTGCTTGCCCTGAAGCATGCGTGCCATGTTTCGGGCGCCTCAATGTCGGTGATGCCGTGGGATGAAACCACCGCGGTAGACGTCGAGGCGGTGGTGAGGTCTCTCGATCCCGACGTGAAGATAGTGGCGCTTACTTGGGTTGGTGCGAGTGGCGCTCTTATCAATCCCGCCGAGGCGCTCGGCAAGGCGTTACGCCAAGCGAAATCGGGAGCCTTCTACATGATCGACGCCAGCCAGGCGATCGGACAACTTCCGGTCGATGTGTCGGAGATCGGGTGCGACGTCCTAGTCGCCTGCGGCCGGAAATTTCTGCGGGGGCCACGCGGAACGGCTCTCGCCTATATCTCGCCCAGGCTCGCGGTGTCGATGGTTCCGAGGCGCGTGGACGACCGCTCCGCCAAGCTCGACGTCGGGCGCGCGGCCATCCACCAGAGTGCTCAAGCTGTGGAAACCGCCGAGTTCGCCGTGGCATTGCGCCTGGGGTTGATCGACTCGCTCGAGCGAGCCCTGAGCCTGAATGCGTTCGACACCCGGGTGAAGCTCAACGCACTCGCCACGGAGCTCCGCAACAGGCTCACGGATGTGCCCGGCGTAAACATTCTCGACCTCGGCCGCGACAAGGCCGCGTTCGTGACTTTCGCCATCGAAGGCATTCCATGCCAGCGGGTGAAGGAGCTTCTCGCAGCCCGCGGGATCACGATCGGAAAGAACGGCGTCGGATACACGCCGTTCGACATGGACATCAGAGGCATCACGGAAATCCTGCGAGCCTCGGTCCATTTTGGCAACACTGACACAGACATCGAAAAGTTAGTCCAGGCCGTGCGCGAGATCGCCGCGGAAGCGGCCGAGGCCGCGTGACGGAAGAGGGAATTGGACAGATGAGCACAGCAAACGTGAAGAAGACCGCACTGGTACTGGGCGGCAGCAAAGGACTGGGTTTCGGCGTAGCTGAAGCCTTGGCTGACAAAGGGGTCGACGTGGCGCTTGTGGGCCGCGACGAAGCGACTCTACGCGCGGCCGAGGCAAAGCTCGAAGGAAAGCCCGGCGTGGCGATGTCCTTCTCTTGCGACCTGTTGGAGAAGAAGGGCGTGTCCGAACTCCTAGGCTGGGTCGATCGGCATATGGGGCACGTCGACATACTGCTTCTCAACGGAGGTGGCCCTCCGCCGTTTCCGGCTTCGAAGTTCGAGGAGGAGATCTGGCTTCAGCAGTTCGGTGCGATGTTCCTCAACCAGGTGAGGATTGCGTCACACTTTCTGCCGGGCATGAGGGCTCGGAAGTTCGGCCGCATCGTGGCGGTGTCTTCCACGAGCGTCAAGGAGCCTATCTCTGGGCTGACTGCTTCCAACGCGTTGCGTTCGGCTCTCGCTGGTTGGGCGAAGACGCTGTCGCTGGAAGTGGCCGCCGATGGGGTCACCGTGAACGTGGTCCTTCCAGGAAGGTTCGCCACGGAGCGCACCGTGTATTTCGACACTATGGACGCGGCTGACCGCGGTGTTGATCCGTCCGTGATCGCCGGGGAAAGCCAAGCCGAGATACCGATCGGCCGTTACGGGACACACGAGGAATTCGGGGCCGTCGTGGCGTTCCTCGCAAGCGACGAGGCTCGCTATGTCACGGGGGTGGCGATGCCCGTGGACGGCGGCCTTAGCAGATCGATGCTGTAGCTGGAAGGTGCGGGAGATGGAACTCGAAGATCTTAGGACGAAGTACTCCGGTGCTACTGGCGGCGCGATTCATGATCCGGCGTTGAAGGCGGTCGCGGACGGTCTTTTTACGGGCGATCGCAGAAGATGGCCCTTTGAGGGCGTTCGGACGTTCCTCGACGCGCCCTATGTTGAGGACGCCGCCAAAGCGCTTTTCTCCGGTCAGACGATATCGGGCATCGACGTAGCACTCGTCGGCGTCCCCATGGATCTCGGGGTCACGAACAGGGCCGGCTCGCGCCTGGGTCCCAAGGCGGTTCGGCAGGTCGAGATCGGGTGCTCAAGGCGGCCCCGTCAACCGTGCTGAAAGTTGCCGACATCGGCGACGTCCCGATGAGGAGCAGGTTCGACCTGGAAGGCTGCCACGCCGACATCGAGGAGTTTTTCGGTTCACTTGCCGCAAGCGACGTGGTGCCGCTTGCGGTGGGCGGTGACCATTCCATCAGCTACTCCATCCTCAAGGGCTTGGCTCGCAAGCATGGCCCGATGGGAATGTTGCACATAGATGCCCACTGCGACACCGCGGGCATCTACGAAGGTGCCAAGTTCCACCACGGCGGCCCCTTCCGGCTCGCAGTACTGGACGGCGTCCTGGATCCCAAGCGGACGATCCAGATCGGCATCCGTGGTGGCGGCGATTACCTTTGGGAGTTCTCCTACGACTCCGGAATGACCGTCATCCATGCCGAGGAGGTCCAGCAAATGGGCGTGGAGGCGGTGATTAAAGCGGCTATCAAGGTAATTTCGGGCGGCCCCACCTATGTCAGCTTCGACGTCGACAGCCTTGATCCCGCGTTCACGCCGGGCACCGGCACCCCGGAAGTAGGTGGCCTTGAGCCACGCGAGGTGCTCGCAATCCTCGCTCACGCAGATCCTCGCCAAGTGCGGCTGCAACGGCTTTGAGCATTTCTAGCAATTGAGCGCGGATCGCTGTCATTTGCTCATGATCTTCGACTTGAGGTGATCGGTGGCGAGACCGACTTCCCGCTGGTTCCCGAGCCTAATCGCATCTACCAGTGCCAGGTACGCATAAAGTCGCTCGTCTTTCAAAGCGGCCTCCGGCACGCTTTTGAAAAGGGGATCGACCGCTTGACCCATCTCTCGTCCAGCGGAGTAGGGCCAGACGTAGTTATAGGTCCCGCCGCTGACGAGAAGCTCTTGAAGCATCGGCGCTGCAAACGCCGTGGGGACGCCGCGTTGTATCGGCCCTACCTGTGCGGGAAACACGAACCTAAGGCCATGGGTGATGAACTCGAAAAGGTTTCGCCGATGTGGCCGTGGTTCATTGGTGCGACTGTCTTTCCGCGCGATCCCGGAAGCGACGCTTCTCTTGATCGACTGCGCGATTTCGGTTTTGCTAATCCCGAGCAGAGCTTCAAGATTCCGCACCGAATAAGGGTCGCCCCCGAGAGATTCAGATCGCAGTTGATCTGTACCCTTTGTGAGTTCCTGGTCTTGCAGGCTAAGCAGCTTCAGCAGGACGATTATGTCTTGGCTCTTCATGGTGACTGTCCTCTGTCCTAGGACTGAGGACAGCAAGCCCGAACTTTCCCGCTTTGTCAAAGCCAGAGTTAAGACGTGGCTGGCCCAACAGCTAGCCCGGAGATTGCAACACTGGGCGTTTCATCTCGATGATTTTCATTGGATGCCAAATTTCGTTGGAGAGCGCCCACGCGACGAACGTAACGGATTGGTGACCCAGGCTGCGGACGGCAACTCTTGGGTCATGGAAGGAATCTACGGTTCGATAGTCCGGCAAGTGCTTCCACGTGTGACGACGCTAATCTGGCTCGATGTCTCTGACGACGAGTGCATTTCCAACCTCTTGCAACGAGGTCAAACCGGTGGAGGGACACGGGCGCAGTTCGATGAGTTAATGGAATACACTCGCGGTTATCGACTGCGGAAGGGCCACTTAAATTCGTTCGACGCTCATCAATGGTTTTTCGAAGAGCATCCATTGCAGAAGTTGAAGCTGTGCTGTCGCTCAGAGATTGCAGAATTTCTGGCGACAATCTGAAACGCATTCCGTTGACTGCCCTGTATTTCGCAGGAATCGCTAGGGCATTACCCTCGAATATTCGCGCCCTTGGAAACGCCGAGCGCCGATCCTGTCTATTTATATCAGAATGCTCTTATCGCGCTGGATGCCTCAAAGGGCATCAACAGTGGAGAACCTTTTCTCCACGCGGCTGCTGCTGGATCGTGGTTCGTGCAAGCGGGACAAGGTTCACGGCCACGGGAACAAAACCAGCGCCGGCACAACTGCAGTCAACGCCAACTGGCGGAACGACTGCCGCCGGTGGCAGCGCTGGCACCGGGAGGGGAAGAGCACGGCAACAGCGCTGGAGATGCTGGCGATATCTAGTCGGCCTGTGAGCGCGTCGCTGCAAGTCGTGGTTCATCGATTTCTGTCCCAAGCGCCCGACACTCGATGCCGTACCCTAAGTTTCCACGGCTCGCCTTGGGCACATAGCCCTTCGCGTTCTTCTGGCGGGCAATTTCGCACAGGAGCGCCACTGTCCCCAAGCCCGAATGAGGGTAACTCGCCAAAGAGTGTTGGCTGTATCGACAACGCATAATAGCGCGCCATGTTTCGACCTGGATCTATCCGTTGAAAGTCTGGATCTATCCGTTGAAAGTAGAGGCTGGGGAGCAGTGCTGGGTCATGGACACAGCATTGCGTGCCGGAGATTCTGCGTCCAATCAGAATTTTGAATCGCTTGGGGCGAACCGATTCACATTGCTGATGGAAGCCTGACTTCGTGCGCTAAGCGGTTAGCGCCCGGGCGCATCCATCCAGACCTTGCTCAGCAAGCGTCGAAGTTCGGCACGTTCTTGCGCGTCTAGCCGTTCCAGCATCCGGTCCTCGTGCTCGTTCAGGCGATGCAGCCAATCGGCAGCTGCTTCCCTGCCGGCCTGTGTCGGAAATAACCGTTGGACGCGCTGGTCGGACGCCTCCGCCTCGCGGGTGAACAGCCCCTTCGCCTCCAGATCTGTGAGGAACTGTACGATGTTGGCGCGTTGCATGCCGAGGATGCGGCAAATCTCGGCCGAGGTCAGACCAGGCTTTTCGACCATGCACAACAGCACACTGAGGCTGATTGGGCGGGCATCCACCTGGGCCAGTGCTTCCACTGCTCCGTTAAGGTCAAAGACAGATGCGCGACGGAGGTGATAGCCGACCAAGTTGAGCAAGGCGCTCTTTTCATTGTCATTCATTTGCCGTCAGACGCCTTTCTAAAAAAACCGCTATGCAAGATAGCAATCTTCGCGCTAGTTTCCGTTCGAGCGATATGCCCAACGATTTGGGCAGCATTTTTGGAGGACTGTCGTGAGCATTGTCAATCTTCGCATCGCGGGGGCGGAGCGGGCAGCGAGCCGCACGTTTCGCAGATATAACCCGGTGACGGGCGCACTTGCCAGCGAGGCTGCCGCCGCCAGCGTCGAAGACGCTCGTGCAGCCGCGCAAGCGGCGGCCGATGCATTCCCTGCATGGGCTGCCCTTGGTCCTAACGCCCGTCGCGCGGTACTGCTTAAGGCCGCCGACGCGATCTCAGCGAAGGGTGACGCCTTCGTCACCGCAATGGCTTCCGAGATAGGCGCAACCGAAGGCTGGGCGCGGTTCAACGTGATGCTCGCCGCATCGATGCTGCGCGAGGCTGCGGCCCTGACCACGCAGGTCTCGGGCGAGGTGATCCCTTCGGACAAACCGGGCTGCCTTTCGATGGGCATCCGCGAACCCGCGGGCGTATGTCTCGGCATCGCGCCCTGGAACGCGCCTGTTATCCTTGGGGTGCGCGCGCTTGCCACACCTCTCGCCTGCGGTAATGCCGTGGTGTTCAAGGCGTCCGAAATCTGCCCTCGCACGCACGCGCTAATCGTTGAGGCGCTGGAGGAAGGCGGCCTTCCGCCGGGACTTGTCAGCCTCGTGACCAACGCCCCCGAGGATGCGGCCGAGATCGTCGGAGCGCTGATCGACCACCCGGCGATCCGACGCATCAATTTCACTGGGTCAACCAAGGTGGGCCGGATCATTGCGGAACGCGCTGGGAGGCAGCTGAAGCCCTGCCTGCTGGAACTGGGGGGCAAGGCTCCGCTTCTGGTGCTGAAGGACGCCAATATCGACGAGGCGGTCAAGGCGGCAATCTTCGGAGCCTTCTTCAATCAAGGTCAGATCTGCATGTCCACCGAACGCATCATCGTCGTGGGCGAAGTTGCCGATGCTTTCGTGCAGAAATTCACCGCCCGCGCCGCGCAGCTGAAGGCGGGCGATCCGGCACAGGGCAAGGCTCCTCTGGGTGCGGTCGTGGACGCGCATACGGTGACGAAGGTCCAGTCGTTGATCGAGGACGCGCAGTCGAAAGGAGCCATCGTGACCAGCGCCGGCACGGCTGAGGGCGTTCTAATGCCCGCGCAGGTCGTGGACCGCGTCACCTCGGAGATGCGGATCTATGCCGAGGAGAGCTTCGGTCCCGTAGTCGCCATACTGCGCGCAAAGGATGAAGAAGACGCCGTACGGCTTGCCAATGACAGCGAGTACGGGCTGTCGGCAGCAGTATTTACCCGCGACATCTCGCGCGGGATCGCGGTGGCGCGGCAGATACGGTCCGGCATTTGCCACGTCAACGGACCCACTGTGCATGACGAGGCCCAAATGCCCTTCGGTGGCACCGGTGCGTCGGGCTACGGTCGCTTCGGTGGCAGCGCCGGCATAGCAGAATTCACCGAGCTGCGCTGGATCACGATCGAGACCCAGCCCGGACATTTCCCGATTTGAAAGGACAAACACATGGCAAACGACATTGATACTGTGACTTGGGATATCGCGGACGGAATCGCCTGGCTGCGCTTCAACCGCCCCGACAAGCGCAACGCCATGTCGCCCACGCTGAACCGTGCGATGATGGAGGCGCTGGACGAGCTGGAATTCCGCGACGACGTCGGCGTGCTGGTGCTGACCGGCGAAGGTTCCGCCTGGACCGCGGGCATGGACCTGAAGGAATACTTCCGCGAGACCGAGGCCGAGGGTCTCGCCGGCACCCGCAAAGCGCAGCGCGAAAGCTATGGGTGGTGGCGGCGGCTGCGCTGGTACCAGAAGCCGACCATCGCCATGGTCAACGGCTGGTGCTTCGGCGGCGGTTACGGACCGCTCTTCGCCTGCGACCTGGCCTTTGCGGCCGACGAGGCGAAGTTCGGCCTTTCCGAGATCAACTGGGGCATTTTGCCCGGCGGCGGGGCGACGAAAGTTGCGGTGGAGCTGCTGCCTTTCCGCAAGGCGATGTATCATTCAATGACCGGCGAGCCGATCGACGGGAAGACCGCTGCCGATTGGGGCCTTGTGAACGAGAGCCTGCCCTTGAAAGAGTTGAAGGCCCGCGTGACGGAGGTCGCAAGGGTGCTTCGGGAAAAGAATCCCGTCGCGCTGAAGGCCACCAAGGACGCTGTCCGTCGCGTCGGCCCGATGAGCTATGACGACGCCGAGGACTACCTCGTCCGTGCGCAAGAGGCCGCGAACTCCTATGATGCTGAGGGGCGGAAGGAGGGAATCCGTCAGTTCATCGACGAGAAAAGCTACAAGCCCGGCCTCGGCGCTTACGACACGTCACGCAAGGCAGGCTGACGATCTCAGGGAGGAGATGTGATGCTGGACTTTACGACCCCTGACCCGGTGGCGCTTCACGCGCGCCTCCGGCCCGATGCTCTTGCGTGTCTCGACCTCGCTACGGGCAAGAAATGGACCTACGCGGCGTTGGATGCTGACATTGAGCGCGCCGTAGTGGTACTGCGGGCCAAGGGAGTGACGGAAGGCGACCGCGTGGCTGTATTAGCTCGTAACTCGGGCTGGCAGGTAGTGATGCAGCAAGCGTTAATCCGCATGGGCGGTATTTTCGTTCCCCTGAACTGGAGGCTTTCCGAACCCGAGATCGATATCCTTTTGGCCGATTGCGCCCCGAGGCATTTGTATCGTGACCTGACGGACTTTGCTGAAGCTGTTGAACTGGCCGTGCCGGGTTCCCGTTGCACGCCTCGTTCGCAGTCCGAAACCTGCACGATCCTCTATACTTCCGGCACCTCCGGCACCCCCAAGGGCGCGATGCTGAGCGCGAGCTGCCTCCTGGCCACCGCTGTCAATTTCGGCGTGCTAGGCGAAGTGGACAGCAACAGCGTCTTCCTTTGCGATACGCCGATTTTCCACGTCATCGGCTTGGTAACACAGATCTGGCCCGCGCTCCTGCGCGGCGGGACATGCTTGATCTCACCCGGGTTCGATCCTGAACTGACAAATACGCGGCTGGCCGATCCGGCGTTGCGTGTCACACATTACTTCTGTGTCCCTCAAATGGCCGAGGGGCTACGCCACGCGAGGAATTTTGCGCCGGATCGATGGGCGCTGAAAGCCCTGTTCACCGGCGGCGCGCCGAATCCGGCGGCGCATATCCACTGGTGGTTGGACCGCGGCGTACCAATGGTCGACGGCTACGGCATGACGGAATGCGGCACGATCCTGGGAATGCCTCTCTCGGCCCGGATCGTGCGCGAAAAGGCCGGCGCGGTCGGCCTGCCCGGCCCTCTTACTCGCGTACGGTTAGTTGACGAAGAGGGGCGGGAGGTGCCTCAGGGAACCGAGGGCGAGGTGCTGGTGCACGGCCCGAACGTGATTAGGGGTTACTGGAACCGGGAGGACAGCGCGCTCGGCGCGGATGGTTGGTTGCGAACGGGCGATGTCGGCCGCGCAGATACTGATGGCTACATCACTATCGTAGACCGGCGAAAGGACATGTTCATCTCAGGTGGCGAGAACGTCTATCCGGTTGAGGTCGAATCCGTGATGGCCGCCCATCCAGCCATACGCGAGGTCGCTGTTATCGGCGTGCCCGACTCGCGCTGGGGCGAGGTTGGCCGTGCCTTCGTGGTGCTCGTGCCTGGTCAGGCGATTTCGGAGAACGAGCTGGCCCAGCATTGCGAGGCCTCTCTCGCGCGCTATAAGATCCCGAAAACCTTCGTAACCGTCGATGCCTTGCCGCGCACCGCCTCTGGCAAGGTCATGAAGCACATACTGCGCGACGAATTCCTCACAGCGTGAACGAAACGCCGACTGCTGGCGACGCTCTGTGCCCTGCCCACTCTGTCCGGCAGGGTGCCGAGAGTTCTGCCGCCGATGTCGACCCGGCGCATATCCGACCATTCCGTGCATGCGGTCGAAATCGTGACCCCGTTCAACGAGCAATTAGTACATCCGGGCCTGCATTTGACGGGCTGGATAGCGACGTGGGCGAACGTTCTTCAGACCGTTCCCGATACCCTGGCACGGTGACCCACCGCTGCGCGACAACCGCAAGATTGCTATTTTATATCGCTATTTTACATAGCGTTTTTTCTTGACATAACACATGCCCTGACGACATCTTCCTCGAACGGAAGTCGCAGGAGGAGACGCGCCTTCCACTCACCATTTTGATTTTGGAGGATCGATGGGAATCGGAACATCAGGTGCCGGCAATAGCCGGGCCATACTCATATGCTTCGCCGCGGCCCTTGTCGAAGGTTTCGACATCCAGGTCGCCGGCATCGCGGCGCCGCGCCTCGGCCCGGCGCTCGGTCTGTCGCCAGCCCAGATGGGGATGTTTTTCTCGTCTGCAACGTTCGGGCTGATCTTCGGCGCATTGGCAGGCGGATGGCTTTCCGACAGGCATGGACGGCGGGCAGGACTTGCAATCTCGCTTGCCGTCTTTGGATTGTTTTCCATCGGAACGGCGTTAGCGGGGAATTACGAGACTCTGCTGGTGATGCGGTTCATGACGGGCGTAGGGCTGGGCGGGGCCCTCCCAAATCTCGTGGCCATCGCATCGGAGTCGGCACCAGCGGAGCGCCGTGGCCGCGCCGTCGCGCTCATGTATGCGGGCATTCCTTTGGGTGGCGCCGTGGTCAGCCTGATCTCCATCGCCGGGCTGGGCGATGGTTGGCGAGTGCTGTTTGTGATCGGCGGTCTCCTTCCCTTGATGATCGTGCCTCTGGTCATGAACCTGCCCGATCTGCGCATGGCACCCAAAGGGCGCGATGTGAGAGGGCTTGGAACAGTTCTTGGCAGCGGCAACCTCGTGCCGACGGTATTGCTCTGGGCTGGTTTCTTCTTTTCGCTACTGGTGCTTTATCTCCTGCTCAATTGGCTTCCGGCGCTTATGGTCTCGCGCGGCTTCGGGCGGGCGGAAGCGGGGATGGTCCAACTTGCCTTTAATCTGGCTGGGGCGGCTGGCAGCCTTCTAGGGGGCGTGGCGCTCGATGCTCGGAACCGATCCTTTTGGGTTGCCGGTTCCTTTGGCGGACTGGTTGTTGCGCTTGCGCTTTTGGCCGTGGCACCGGCGAATATCTTCGTGACGCTCGTGGTAGGGGCGATACTTGGCGCAGCGATCATCTCGGTGCAAGCAGTGCTCTACGGCATCGCACCGCAATGCTATCCGGCAGAGGTGCGCGGTCAGGGCGTCGGCCTTGCCGTCGCGGTGGGGCGCTTCGGATCGGTGGCAGGACCGCTGCTTGCAGGAGCACTCGTTGCCGCGGGTCAGAGCGCCTCCGAAGTGCTGACGGGCATCTTGCCCATTGCAGTTCTCGGCGGCATTGCGACCTGGCTTTTGACCCGCCGCAGGCGCGCGACGTCAACCTCGTGAAAAGGTGGGCGCCTGGCGCGCCCGCCTTTCCCACCTTGTTGTCATGCCTGCAACACTGGCAGCTATTCAGTTCGTTCCCCTGTCCTGTCGGTTCATATGCCGTCAGGGGGCGCCGAAATGGCTGCACAGGTGACGACCATCCGCAATTTTGGAGAGCGGATTTATCAGCGCCGCGTTTCAGCTGGTCGAACGCAAATTCCATGGACGGTGCGATTGGCAAGCGTCTGCGATTTCGAAGGAACAGTCGAGCGGACATGTGTTCACGTTCGACGCAACAGACAAATGGGAGGAAAAATGAAGAAATTGTTCAATCTGGGCGCCGCCGCCATGACGGTCGTCATGCTAAACATCACGACGGCCGGGGCACAACAGCGACTGCCTGACGAGATTGCGAAAGGTAAGCCTTCAGACGTTCCGATCGCGACGCAGATATTGCGCTGGCATATGAATGACGGCGACGTCAATGCGTTTGCTTTCCGCAATATGGACGAACTTTTCACCATTCGCACCGTGCCTCACTCCGGCGCCGCATGGGTCCTCCCGCGGGAGGATCATAAGTTAGATTTTTCATATGAATTCAACGGGAAGACTTTCAGCGCCGAGGATTTTCTGGAACGCAGTTATACAAACGCATTCCTGGTGATGAAAAACGGCAAGATCGTCACGGAAATCTATCGCAATAACAGCGATGCGAGTACCCGTTTCATGGGATGGTCCATGACGAAATCCATCACTGCCATGCTAGTCGGAGCCGCAGTTGCCGATGGATACATCGCGTCCATCGACGATCCCGTCGTAAAATACCTGCCAGAACTGAAAAAAGGCGGATATCGTGAGGTGACCCTTCGACAGATTTTGGAAATGCGCTCGGGCGTGGATTACGAGGAGCGCTACGACTTTGCAAATCCGGGCATTGCCGCGAGCAATCATATCAACGCTCTGGTCAAAAACGTCGCGCGGTTTGCCGATGCTGGGCTCGACATTGGCACTGCCGCCAAACCGGGCGAGGTCTTCGCCTATAAAACCATCGACACTGCAATTCTCGGTTGGGTGATCGAACGTGTCACTGGCGGAACAGTTGCGGCCTATACGACCGAAAAGCTGTGGGAGCCTTTGGGCGCAGAGGCGGACGGCTTCTACATCATGGACGGAAAGCCTGGAGTTGGTAGAGAATTCAGCGGGGCCGGTTTCAACGCGACATTGCGCGACTGGGCTCGGTTCGGGCAAATGCTGGTGAACGACGGGACTGTTGATGGGCGCCAGGTTGTCAACTCGGATTGGATAAAAACGGCGCGCACACCGATAGGTTCCGAGGCGGGCCCCGAGGGCGGATACGGCTTTCAGTTCTGGACGCGCGAGGGATCGGAGGCCTACAAAGCTTTAGGTTTGCAGGGGCAGTACGTCTACGTAGACCCTGACACGCAGACTGTAATGGTCAAGCTCAGCTATTTCCCGCCGGCCGACGACACCCCCTATGCGGAGACGGAAGCCTTCTTTGGGGCGCTGACGAATTGGGTCCCAAAATAATCCGTCTATCCAATCGCCTCTTGGTACATCCCGTTTGGCGCGGCACCTTAGTCGCGCCAAAGGCGGCGTCATTTATACCGCTCCTCGGGACGGGTCAGAAGAATGCACAGCAAGCAAACCGACCTTCTTATGAATCCCGGTGCCTTACCCTTCACCTTCGCGAAGGTCGACGATTGACTTCGCCGCCCTTTTCGGGACGGAGACACTGAAATCCTGGCGATCGCGCACCCAAGCTCGATGGTTCTTGCCTGCGCGAATATTCTCCATCAACAGACCGGCAACGGCGTGGCTAGCGGCTGCGCGGGCCGGCATGGGCGTGGGCGAACCGATTCACGTTGTTGATATGAGTCTGATTTCATACGCCGGGTCGAAGATACCGGCGGGCACGGATGTGATGGCGCAGGCATCCAGTGAGTAAACGGATATTTGCTGCGTCACAGAAAATTAGTTAATAAATGTGAGTTCACGACGAACCGCGACCTGCGGGCTTTGCGACGCTAGCCCGTGCGCCTGTTCTGGGCGAGCAGTTTCTGGCGAAAGACTTCAGCTGGCGTTTTGTAGCCAAGGCATTTTCGTGGCGTTGCGTTCAGGTGATTGCAGATCTCGGTGAGATCGCGCGACTCTCTCGAAAGCCATTTCCTTGCCCGCCTGTTGGTGTTTTCGACGGTACCCTTCTGCCAAGGAGATTGGGGGTCGCAGAACATGGGGTAATCGCGGCGCGACCGCCCCAAGCAGATGCTAGCGGGGGTGGTTGCTCCCGATAAGATGGTGAAACGGGCTCACGACGACGCGCCGTCCTTAATGGCCGCAATCACGCGCCCGCGAAGGTCCGCGCTCAAGTTCCTCGTCATCATCACCTCTTCGACGTCGCCTTATTCCATCGGGGGATATGCCCGATGCCTGTCATCGCGCGGCAGCAATGGGCGAAGGGAGCCCGTTCTTCACGAGCACGATGCACGGCTTGTTCAGAGGATGTTCACGTTCTGGGCTGAAAGGTCGCATAATGTATCGGCTGGAACTGCGCACCCTTCCGTGGCGGCATCCTTCTAAGACAGCATCTCGAGACCGTGTTTCCGGACGATCGAGAGCAGCTTCAATGCGGGGCCGCTCGGCCGCTTTGCGCCGGTCTCCCACTTTTGCACTGTCGATTCGCTGATGTTCAGGTAGCGCGCGAAGACTGGCTGGCTGACATGATTGTTCTCGCGCAGCGCCTTGATCTCGCTTGGCGTCAACTCCGGCGGGATGGACAGGCAAGTCTCATCGAAGGTCTTCATGGTTTCCTTGTCGATGGTGCCCGCCGCATACATGTCTTCGACAACGCTATGGATCGCCTCAAAGGCATCGCTCTTGAACTTGCGCTTAGTCGCCATTGCAAATCTCCAATAGGGCGCCGGCCCCGATTTCGGCATCAAGCTCGGCCTGTGTCTTGCGCCGATAGAGTTCGGCGAGCTTCCGGAAAGCCAAGAGCTCGTCGTCATCGATGTTTGCGCGGTCCTTCTTCGCGAACAGATAGGCGAACACCCAGTATTCACCGGCTTTCGCCAGAACGATCGAACGGTGCATGTTGTTATTGAGCCGCTTCTTGAGCACGCCGCCACCGAGATCATCAGCCTGTCCGCGTGCGACTTGCTCAATGGCCTTGCAAAGGGCCTTGTCGGAGATCCGCGTTTTCTTCGCTCTTGGAAAACCACGCCGTTTTGAAAATCCGTTCTGACATCGCTTCATATAGCACTAGGTGCTACACCTATCAAGTTGTCGGGAAAAATTGCGGAGACTATGCTGCTTCCCATACCCAATCGAGGATCTCTTCGCGCTTGCTGAAAGGCAGGCTGTTGAAGTCATCCGGGAGGTGCCAGGCGAGCCGCCGCCGCTCCGCAGGGCTTACGTCACTCTCGAACTCATGTCCGGACGCGGATCGTGACTGATGTGGCAGCCGTTCTTTAAAATATCCGGCAGGAAGACGATAGCGTCACTCAATGAGGGCGAGGATCTCGAAGCTGTCCGTTGACCGCGGGACGCGCGTGTCGTTCGTCCAACTGAGCAGCGTCTTATTGTCGAAGGTCGGGTGGTCACCGGCGACTGCCCTGTGGAGATGCCAGTACGTATCACCATGTCGGCGCATGTGGTAGTTCAGCGCCTCTCGGAAATCTGATGGATTTTACGTCCACTCGAAGAGGGGCGCCGGGTGTTCCTCGACCGCGCGTGGTGCGACGCCAGGCTTTGCCCTTGTCCGCGGTGCGCTTGCTGATGAAGCGGCATCTGCTTTCCTTTCGCGGTTGCTTGCTTAGTGTGCAATGCCCATCGCCTTGAAGATCATCCAGGTTCTCGGTGAGCGATACAAAGCCGAGCGGCACATTGTTGTCGCCGCCGAAACAGGCGCATTTCACGCTTATCGATGTAAACGGCCTTGAATACAGAGGCCACGCCAATGCCACCAATGAAGAGTGCGAGGGGGATGGAGAGCCACATCAGTGCGCCCGCCATCATCAAGACACCGGCGAGAGCCTCGGCGAAGGATGGAAGTACGCGTAGCGAACCTACGCCCTTGCCAGGGTCGGCCATTTCGGTCGCGCCGCGGATCAAGCCATTCATAATTGCAGTCGCAGGTGTCGAGCGTGGAAATGACCCTCCAATCATTTTTATTGTTCACTGGACAAAAAAAGATATGTATATACGTATCGTCTTGACAATGGACAAAATTGGCGCCGTGTCCTGGCGCCTCGGACGATCAGGAGCGGGCGGGGACCGATGCTTGCATGAGGCGTGCAAGGACCGCACACAACTTGGGAAGGCGCCGGGCACGTCAGGAAAAACGAATGATGAGAGGCCGGAACATGAATTCTATTGAAGAGAATGCCCTTAGCCCGCGCAAAGAGATCAGCGGGCTTCCTGTCTATAACGCAGGTATTTCTGCGACCGTTGCCCAACGCGTCAGCGGGCGGGAAGACGTCGTGTTGCTGGCGAGCAACGAAAATCCTTACGGCGCATCACCCGCGGTGACAGCGGCCCTGGGCGCGCTCGTGCCGTCGCGCTACAGCGATTCGTCCTGCAGCGTGCTGCGGGATACATTATCGCAACAGCTCGGCGCGACGCCTGATCGGATCGTCTGTGGCAATGGTTCGGAGGAACTGATTGCCGCTCTCTGCCGCGCCTATCTGCATAAGGGTGACGCCGTCCTCACCATTTCGCCCTGCTTCGGTTTGCACGAGATCGAGCCCCTGGCAGCCGGCGCGCAAGTGATCAAGGTGCCGATGACCAAGGCCTTCGACTTCGACATCGACGCCCTGGTGCTCGAGCTTTCCCGCCGGCCGAAGATTGTCTTCATCTCCTCACCCTCCAACCCCGTCGGAAATGCCATGTCGCAGCCAGATCTCGAGAGGGTGCTGGACGCGGTGCAGCCCGGGACCCTGTTTGTGCTGGATGAGGCCTATTTCGAGCTGATCGACCCCGGTTCGCCCGATGGCCTGAAGGTGTTGGGCCAACGCCCAGGTCTTTCCTGGGTCGTGCTGCGCACCTTCTCCAAGGCCTACGGTTTGGCCGGTCTGCGTGTCGGCTATGGTATAGCGTCGGACGACGGCATAGCCCGGGCGATGCGGGCCGCCGTTACGCCCTTCAACGTCAACGCGGCAGCGCAGGCAGCGGCAATTGCAGCGTTGCTGGACGATGCCTGGATGAAAGACGCCACCGCGAGGATACGGCGTGATCGGTCCGTACTGGCCGAGCGCCTGCGTAGACTGGGTGTTGGGGTTGTCCCGTCACAGGCAAACTTCCTGTTCATCGAACTTTCAATCGAAGCGGGGCCCGTGGCAAGGGCCTTGCTTGACAAGGGTATAGTCGTCAAACCATGGATGGAAGCGGGCTATGCTAATTTCATCAGGGTAACGATCGGAACAGCGGGAGACAATGAGCGGTTTGTGCAGGAACTCGGGAGGGCGCTCGGGCTTAGCTAGCGCCAATGGGTGGTGCTTGTGACCAATGAACCGGCGCCGAAAAAGCGCCACGTTGGCCGCGCCGCCGCCATTGGCTTGACTCGGGAGCGCGTCGTAGAGGCTGCAATCACCCTCATTGACGAAGAGGGGCTGGCCGGGTTTTCCGTCCGCGCTCTTGCTCGACGCCTAAAAGTCTATCCCGCGGCACTTTACTGGCATGTCGGTGGCAACAAAACCGATCTCTTTGCTGAAATCTCCGGCTCGCTGATCGCGGGATTGATGACACCCAAGGACCTGCCTGACGACTGGCGCGACATGATCCGGCTTTTGTTCCGGCGTTTTCGCGCGCGCGTCCACGAGCATCCTCGCGTCGCGCCGCTGCTCGGCCCAAACATCCGCTCGAACGGTGCCCCGAACGCTCCTTGGGTCGAGGTCATTTTGAAGGCGCTGTCGCAAGCCGGATTTAGGGACCAAGGCCTGATCGACGCCTTCAACACGGTCGTCGGGGCGCTGGAGGGCTTCGTAACCATGGAGCTTGCCGGGGATGGTGCAAGCGAGGGGTCGCAGTGGGTTAAGGCATTCGACGCCGATCTCGAAGCACTTGATGCAGAGCAGTTTCCGCTGCTCAAGCAGCACTTGTCGCGAATGTACAACCGCTCCTTCGTCATGCGTTGGAAAAGCGGCGATGTCGCGCCGCTGGATGGCGGCTACAATTTTCTCGTCGAGACCCTCCTCTTGGGGCTTGAAGCACAAATCAGTCGCTGAAAACCGCAAGATGGTTCGACACCAGCTGCTCTTGCTTCGCGCGGAAGCTGTAACGTGGTTTGCACCGCCAGTCGCCGCGTTGTTCGTTACCTCAGTTTGAGGTCGGCTTGTTTCTCGATAATCTTCAGTGTTCCGATCGGGATGTCCCTTTTCGGATGGGGACTGCGACGCGGCCAGGGTCGATATCGAAGTCCGGCTGGTCCCCATGACGTCCAGAACTGGCGTTCATCGCTTCGGGAGCTCGACCCTTTCGATCGGCTCGCCATCAACGGGGACAACCCGCTGAGATGCTGAAGAATGTCGAGCAACAAGCCAAATTGATCCTGGAAACGGGAACACGATTGATTACCCTTGGAGGTGATCATTCGATAACTTACCCCGTGCTGAAAGCGCACGCGTCGGTCCACGGACCTGTGGCGCTTATTCAATTCGATGCGCATCGCGACACCGCCAGGTCCGAATATTTGGACCATGGCTCGTTCGTAAGATATGCCATGGAAGAGAACATTATCAGTCCGCAAAACTCCATCCAGATCGGCATCCGGACTCATTACGCAATGGACGATGAGATCAACGTTGTCTTTTGCCCGCGGGCGCGTGATCTCGGACCTCGAGGTCTGGTGGATGAAATCAAGAAAACCGTGGGCGAAATGCCGTGCTACCTTACGTTCGACGTCGACAGCATCGATCCGGCCTATGCGCCTGGCACGGGCACGCCGGTTGTCGATGGGCTGTCGCCAAGGGATGTCATCGAGACGATCCGGGGCATCTCGGACCTCAAACATCGTTGGCATGGATGTTGTGGAGGTCTCCCCCCGTTTGATCATTCCGAGATCACCGCTTTGTTGGGGGCGTCGATCATACTTGAACATCTCTGTGCGCAGGCGGCGCGGCGTGGCCTTGCAGTTACAGGCCAGTTCTATAACGGATCCGTTCTGCCTCGATTTCGGCTTGGGTGAACGGGTCTGATTCATCATCAAAACGCGTCCAGCCTTGTTCCCGGTAATCCGAGCGGCGCCTGGCCAGATCGACCAAGTTGGATCGCTGCAAAATTTTCTGCGCGTCCGCTACCCTGGATTCATCGGTCTTGACGGTTACAACCGTGCCGCCGCGTCGAATGCCTTCGGCATAGACGTGGGCATCATCTTCCGCGACCCCGGATCCCGTCAGCGCTCCGATCAGCCCTCCTGCAGCCCCACCGACAACAGCGCCAGCGGCAGCACCTGCGGCTGTCGCCGCAAGCCAACCGGCCGCAACCACTGGCCCGACGCCTGGAATAGCCATGAGGCCCAAACCGGTAAGAAGACCGCCGGCCCCGCCTGCCAAAGCCCCTAGACCGGCGCCAGTTCCGGCACCTTCGGCCACTCCATTGTCATTGTCAGGGTATCGCTCCGCAGCGTTGCTGGAAACCACGCTGATTTCTTCGTCGGTAAATCCAACATCTTGCAGTGTTCCCACCGCGGCCAGTGCGTCGGAATAGTCATCGAAGAGTCCCGTTGCGGTTTTCATGACCATCTCCTGTTGGGTTCGTTGGAGTTATTTCGCAACCACATTGCCTTGGTAGTCGAGCGAGACCATAACGGACTTTCCATCCTTGGTCGCTGAAGCTTGCCATATGCCCTTGTCATCCAATTTCAGCCCGGTGACGCCGGCATATCCGGCGGCCTCGATCCGTCCCTTGGCCTGTTCTTCAGTGAAGCTGTTCGCCCCCTCGACGGGGGCCGTCGGGTTCTGGCTGTCGGGAGTTGCTACTGCTGGCGTCTCGCGTTGAGGCGATGGCGTGGGTGTTGGTGTTTGTGCGTTCAGCGTAGTAGCCAACCCGGCGAGTAGACAAACCAAAATCAGTTGTTTCATGGGGATGTCCTTTGAGAAGAGGTGCCTCTCTGATCCGTTCAACTAACGAGCACTACTAAGGTTCCGAACGGCTGGGCCGGGGTGTCCAGAATTTGACTGGTGAAGCCGCGCCGTCGTTATTCGGACGAAGGATTACTGCGCGCGAACCTGCAAATGGAGGGTTGGAGCAGCCTCACAATCAGGAACATGACCTACTCCAGCGTTACTCCCGACAGATAATTCCCCGGCGAATGGGTGCCCTGGTGTTGCACCTTAAATGCGGAACCTCTTGGCGGGGCTAGTCGACCCCGGTTCCCGCCTTTCAGGCAGCGCTATGCTGAACCCCTTTGCGTGGGGATCAGCAATAGCTTGCCGGTGGTCGCCCGGCTTTCCATGTCGGCATGAGCACGGGCGGCATCAGAAAGCGCGTAGGTTCCACCGACGTGCAGCTTGAGCGACCCATCGTGAATCCAACGGAACAACTGCTCGGTGCGGGCGCGAAGAAGTTCGGGCGTACTGATGTGATCGAAGAATGTCGCATAGCCGATCTTGATGCTCTTGGGCAGGCCCATGATGTCGAGTGGCCCCGGACCGCCAAGCACCGGCCCATACCAGCAGAATGTGCCGGAGCGACGAAGTGCTGCGAGCGACCCCTGAAAGGTCTTGGGACCGGAACCGTCATAGACGACGCTTGCACCTTCTCCCCCGGTGAGACGCAAAACTTCAGCGGCAAACTTCCCCTCCGTGTCGACGATAACGTGGTTCGCGCCAGCCGCTTTTGCGACGTCCACCTTGTCGGTCGACGAAACGCGGCCGATCACATGTCCACCCCTCAGCCGGACGATCTGTGTCAGCAGCAGGCCGACGCCACCCGCCGCAGCATGCACGAGTGCGGTGTCTCCAGGCTGGATCGGGTAGAAATCGGTGGCGAAGTGGCTCGCGGTCAATCCTTGCATCATGAGGGAGGCTGCTGTCTTGTCATCGATAGTATCGGGAAGGCGCACGAGCGCATCCGTTGAGATCAGGACGTGCGAGGCATAGCTTCCTGGCGCGTAGACCCAGGCGACCCGGTCTCCGATAGCGAAACCATCGACCCCATCACCAAGCGCGACGATGCGTCCTGCACCCTCGACGCCGAGAATTTTCGGGTTGGGGCTGTCTGTCCACGCCATGCCCTGGCGCACGCCGATATCCATGAAGTTCACGCCTGCGGCCGCGACTTCGACCACCACATGCCCCGGAGTGGCGACCGGTTCTGGGAGATCGACAAATTCCATCACCTCGGTGCCACCGATTTCATTCATAACCACGGCTCTCATGATCTTCCTTTCTTGACTGATCATTCCAGAAACAAGCAAAAAATTTTGCCCTCATGTCACTACCCGAAGCGCGATCCTGGCTAGGGCCTTGAGCTCTTTTGGCCCCGCGCCGCCGCGCGCAGCGATGCGGATGCCGGCAACATTGGCGAAGAGGAAATCGGCAGTCTCTTCCGTGGAAAGCGTTGCGTCGAGATCCCCTTGCGCCTGAGCCTCGCTGATGCGTTGCTTGGCGGCATGCTTCAATCGCCGATCAGCAGCCTGATGAATTGCCGTTAGGTCAGGTCGGTTCTGGCCGAACTCGCAGACTGAGTTCACGCCAAGACAGGCCCGTGAAGCATTTTCGACCACTCGGTCCATCATCGCCCGAATGCCGTCCTGGGCACGCGGCGCACCGCGCAGCATGGCGATGTGGGCCTCCGTTTCCGCAGCGGCGTAGCGTTCGACAGCAAGGCAGTAGAGCTTCCACTTGTCGCCGAACGTATCGTAAAGACTCTGCCGGCCAATCTTCATCGCACGGACGAGCATTTGGGTGGACGTGCCTTCGAAACCGTGTTCGCGAAACACCTCGATGGCGTCATCCAGCGCCTGCTCTCGATCGAATTCCTTGTTCCTTGCCATGGATGCGATTTAGATATTCTGGAACGATCTGTCAAGAAAAGAATACGGCGAACGCTCGGGTAACACTCCTTTAGAGCGTTGACTATGACATTTCAGGTTCGGTGGTTTGATTCCGTTCAAGGCGAGGGATAGGAGACATCCTTGCTGCCGGCCTTCTGGTCGTCGAGTGATCTGAACGCCCGAGGAGCGTCAGGAGTGGATACTTGGTCAGTGCGACCCAAACGTCTCGATTGGGGCCGGAGAACGAACCCGTTGCGCGGGAGGGCGTCCGCGGTTGAAATAGAGGGCAGAGGCTGGAGGTCGCGCCTGGGTTGAACGTCGTCGGGCAAGGGCGGAGCATGACGAGCTTCTTTGCAGCCATTAGGCGCCTCGCGCTTTGCATCACGCTGCACCATAACGGCTTCGCATGGACGAAAACTAGAACTTTAGGACTTTGGCAATTTCAAATGCCAATTGATCTTGCGTGTAGGGCTTGCCAAGACGTGGTAAATCTATTCCAGCACCGGGAGGCAGATCGGCGTAGCCGGTTGCAACCAGAATAGGAAGCGCAGGGTTGATTTCCAATGCTGCCTTTGCGAGTTGCGCGCCATTCATCCCCGGCATCGAATAATCCGTAATCATCAGATCGATCTGATCGCCCCCACCCAGAAGCTCAAGGGCCCTTGCGCCCGAATTTGCCTCAAGGACCTCATGGCCGAGATCTTCCAACATATCGACGGTGCTCATGGCGATAAGCGCGTCGTCGTCAACCACCAGAATCTTTGCTCTTGCTGTCACGCCCGGCTGGGCTGGCGTCAGGTCCATCCCCTTATCCTCTATTTTCTGCGTCGTGGAAGGAAACCAGATTTCCGCTTTGGTTCCGTGCCCAGGCGCGCTGAACAACTGAAATTTGCCGTTCAACTGGACAGCAAGCCCATGAATCATCGATAAACCCAAGCCAGTACCCTTCCCCAATTCCTTGGTGGAGAAAAAGGGGTCAATCGCTTTCTTGAGCGTTTCGCCATCCATTCCATGCCCGGTATCTGTTACTGAAATCCGAAGGTAGGATCCCAAAGCTAGCCTATCCTCGGGCATTGATTGAGCAAGATCGAGTTCCACGACGAGTGACCCACCGTCCGGCATCGCGTCGCGCGCATTCACAGCCAGGTTGAGCAAGGCAAGTTCCACCTGATTGCCGTCCACCAGCGCGTGCGGCAGCCCGTTGGTCAAATTCAATCGCAGAGCAATCGCCGAGCCGATGGAACGCTCCAAAAGATCGGTCATGCCGCGGATGAGTTTTTCCAGATCAACGGGTTCGACCTGAAGATCCTGTCGCCTGGCGAAGGCGAGCAGGCGCTGCGTCAGCGCCGCACCACGACGGGCGCCCTGCATCGCACCCTCCAGAAGCCTTGCCGCCTTTGGGTTGTTTACCAGGTGCTTTCTCAACAGGTCGAGATTGCCCATGACGGCCATGAGAAGATTATTGAAATCGTGGGCAACACCGCCTGTGAGCTGTCCGATTGCCTCCATCTTCTGTGCGTGGCGCAAATGCTCCTCAGCCCGTTCCCGCTGCGCCACCTCAGCCAAGAGTGTATCATGCGCCCGGCTAAGCTCGGCCGTTCGCTGAGCCACGCGCTCTTCCAGTGTATCGTTCAGGTCCCGCAACTGGTCTTCGTAGCGTTTGCGGTCAGTGATATCCGACGACACGCCAACCAAACGTTCGGGATGGCCGCTTTTGTCTGATACGACGCGAGCGCGGATTTCCGTCCAGTGAACGCTGCCGTCGGGCCATAGAGTGCGATGGTCTATGGCGTAGTCGCGGCCGCTATCGATGCTTTCCTTCACGGCGTTGAGGACGCGCTCCTTGTCATCCCCGTGGATACTTGAAAGCGCTTCCTCATAGGAAAAAGCCATAGTGGCCGGACGTCCGAAAATTGCCTTGCACGTGTCGGACGCCGCAAACCGCATGCTGTCCAATTCAAGTTCCCAGGTTCCGAGCCGGCCGGCAAGAAGCGCTGTTTGAAGACGCGATTCTCCTTCGCGAAGCTCTTCAATCCGAGCGCGTGCCTCGTACTGGCGTCGCCGTCCCCTAATTGCGGTGCGGGCCACGCTGGCAAAAGTGACAGCATTGAATGGCCGCTCCAGGAACGTCACGTTACCGAAAAGCTCCGACAGTCTTGCCGCCGCAGGGTTGCGTTCGGGGCTACCGCCGCGATGGGTTAGAATAATGAATGGAAGATCGGACCAGCTAGGCTGGTTGTTTATCCAGGAAGTTATCTGCCGCAGATCGGAAAACCGAAGAGCCTCCTCCGTTGCAACCGCAAAAAAGGTATCGTCATTGAGCGATTGAGCGAATTGAGGAAGATCACTCGCTATCGCACAAGCGATGCCAATTTCCCCCAGCAGCCTGTTTGCGACATCCGCGTCTCGCCCCTGCGGAGTGAAGACCAAGGCCAGTGATGTTACCGGGTCAGGAATTTGCGTCACTCGCGCTTGAGGAATTCAGCAGCGGCCCTGGCGTGCCTACAAACGTCGGCACCCCCCTCAGCACACCTTGGAAACTGGACAGGGGTTCACCAAACGACAACCCCTTGTTGCCTATACCGAACTCGCGGATTGTGTCCTCGTGGTATCCGGTTCGCTTCTTGATGACGGAAACCGCCCGCCGCACCTTGCCAGCCGCCTCGAAATACCGGAGCAAAACAACGGTATCGGCCAAATAGGTCACATCCACAGGCGACTTCATATCGCCAACCAGGCCATGTTGAGCAACGGTCAGAAACGTATTGGTGCCCTGCCTGTTCAAATATTGAAGCAGCTCATGCATGTGGAGAATGAGTGCGTTCTCCTCCGGCATGGAGGCTTGATAGCCGTTGATACTGTCGATCACCACGGTCTTTGCCTGGGCACTATCCACGCGCTCACGGACGCGATGGGCAAACTCACCAGGAGAAAGTTCCGCTGCATCAAGTTGCTCGATATGGAGATCACCCGACTCTCGCATCGTCTCCAGATCGATCCCCATGGCACGCATGCGTGAAAACAACAGACCGAGTTCTTCATCGAAAACAAAGACAGCCGCCTTCTGCCCCCTTCGAATAGTCGATGCCACGAACTGAAACGCAAAGGTGCTTTTACCGGTACCTGCGGGGCCTAAGATCAGCGTGCTGGATCCCAGTTCAACACCCCCACCCAGCAGCGCGTCAAGCGCAGGGATCCCGCTGCTCAACGACACGCGTGCAAAATTCGTCCGGTGTTCAGAAGCTACGAGACGAGGGTAGACAACAACACCACCGGTCTTGATCGTGAAATCGTGATAACCGCCTCGAAACGCTTGACCGCGATATTTCATTACCCGCAGTCTGCGGCGTTCCGGACCGTAATTAGGAGCCAGCTCTTCAAGATGAATGACGCCGTGAACGACACTGTGCACGGTCTTGTCCAAGGTATCCGAGGTCAAGTCATCGAGAAGCAGGACTGTTACGCTTTGCCGGGCGAAAAAGTGTTTTAACGCAAGAATTTGCCGACGATACCTGAGAGAGCTCTGTGCCAAAAGTCGGATTTCCGACAAACTGTCGAGAACAACGCGGCTCGGCCTTACACGCTCGAATGCCTCGAGAATCAGTTTTAGGGTTTCGCCGAGCTCGAGGTCTGAGGAGTACAGCAGGCTCTGTTGCCTGTCGTCGTCAAGAAGCGTTTCGGGAGGGGCAAGCTCGAAAACCTCAATGCTTTCATCGATTGTCAGACCATGCGACGCCGCACCCGCGCGCAATTCGCGTTCGGTTTCCGATAATGTGATGTAGAGGCCTCGCTCGCCAACCTCACTCCCTTGGATAAGAAATTGCAGGGCGATAGTTGTTTTCCCTGTGCCAGGATTTCCTTCCAGCAAAAACACGTGCCCTTTGGAAAGCCCGCCGACCAAGATGTCATCCAGCCCGGATACTCCCGTTTGCGCCTTTTCCACGTTGGGGTCTTCACTCATTCACTGCCCTCATTGTTCGTGCGCTGCCCTCTTTATTCGTGCCGAAAGAACTAGGGCAAAGGAGCGATCTTTCAACTGAAAGGCTTGCCCCTTTCCGGTCATCCTTCCGGCATCCAATTTCCGGCAGGCCACTGCCCGCGCCGGAAACAAACGCGATGTCCCGCCGTTTTAGCGGACAGTCACATACAAAGGGAGGAAGCAGACCTTGAGCCTGGCGGGCGCGTGATCTGACGCGAAGTGGACCTTCGGTCGCCCTCGGCTGAACGCACGCGCCGACGCCCCCTTCGTAAGTCCGAAATCCTTGGTTTCAGTCCCATCATTTCAGCTATAAGGTGGGAGACATCGCCCAAAGGGGATTCAAGGCATATGCCCCCAGAGAAGAAGGACCGTTCGCCTGTTGCGCTGG